>DSBF01000055.1 GCA_011049495.1 Ignavibacteria bacterium | reverse complement strand
CTATTATACTTAGCCTGAAGGGTATCAAATTTTTTAAAACCCGAAGATAATCTCATGTATGCATCGGCTGTGATAAAACCAGTTATTTGATCGAAGCTTTCAAGATTTGGCAATAGCGATAAATCTTGAGCCTGAAAACGGTTCGATTTGAACCTGAATGCAGCAGTCTCGCTACTTAAGTCATAAATTCCAGAACCATTTATACGCAATGATTTAATTAGCGACTCTAAATTATAGATATACAATTTATTATCAATTTTTTCAATATCAAAATTTAACCGATGCTGTTCTGTAATTTTTAAATATTCACCTACGGTAGTGTTAATCAGCTCGCTTTGAATGGATAGTAGCAATTTTGTTTCATCTGACTTAAACTTGACGTTTAAGCTTTTCCCGGAACAGTTTAGCAATGGTTTACTTGTACTATCTAACAACTCAATATCGAAATCTTTAAGACTAATCCCCGAGATGAGAATGGCAACAGAACCCTGAGAACCATTATTGCCACTTCCGAAAAACTCTTTGTGGTAATTGGTATGCCATTTTATTGTAGCATTGCTTACGGTTATGTTTTTAATATCAACCAGACCCCTTAATAGTTTAAAAAGTGAGATACTTACCTGAAAATCATCCGTTTTTAAAATAGTGTCCGATTTTGAATTTAAATTGATTGCTAAAGCTAAATCAGTAAATGAGTATGAAAACCTTGGAAATGTTTTAAGGGTTTTAACCGAAACGGAACCATAGGTTATGGATAGGTCTGGGTACCTGTTAAGATTTTCTTTTAGTGTGTTTATAATGTATTCCTGTTTGAAAAACAGAATTGCAGCCCCTATGAGCATAAGAATAGAAATTAAGATCAGGAACAAAAGAATGAATTGAACAAAACGGCGATATATTTTTACCAATATAGCCATATATTTGTAATTAATTGGATGTAATTTTATTAGTTGCGAATTTATGCTATCTTTTCAAATGAAGGAATTTTTTATCATGATGTTTAAAAATATATTATTACCATTTTATACCACTCTGTGTTTGTACATGTTTGCACAACCGCAGTATGCCGACTCTTTGTTGCTTAAACTTTACCAGGAATCGAACGATAGTTTACGGGTACTTATACTCCAAAAGATAGCAAGGATTTACGAGGTAAATGAGAATAACCCTATTCTAGCAGAGAATTACCTACTTGAAGCTAAACGTTTGGCCGAATCAATTAAAAGCAACTATCTCAGAATGGAGATATACACCTCGCTAGGTGTACTTCACCGAAACACGTCAAACTACGCTAATGCATTGAAATTCCATAACGATGCGTTAAATCTTGCTAAAGAAACTGACGATAAGTATCAACAGGCCAAATCATTAAATAACCTCGGAGTGGTTTATCGCCGGCTCGATAATCATGCCTATGCGTCGGAGTATCATCTAAAAGCTCTGAAACTATCCGAAGAGATAGTGGACACATTCAACATTTCTGTAGCCTGTAATAGCCTTGGAAACATTTTTTCGCTCAACGGACGATACGATGAAGCCTTGAAATACTTTCAGAGAGCTCTCTACCTTTCCCAACAAACACATAACCTGCTCGGCCAAGCCATGAACTTTAATAATATAGGTGAGGTTTACGAATTTAAAGGTGATTTTAAAAAAGCAAAAGATTACTACTCAAAATCGCTTGATATTAATTACCAAATCAACAGCCAAAAAGGTATAGCTATCAACTTTAACGCATTAGGAAAAATTGAACTTTACACTGGAAATCCATTAAGAGCTAAAGAATATTTTACTAAGGCACTTGAAATTGACAAAAAGCTTAACGATAAAAAGTTTATTGCTGATAGTTACATTAATCTGGCACGAGCCCAGCTACAATTAACTAATGATAGGAGCGCAAACGAAAACGTTTATGCATGCCTCCGTATTGCTAAGGAAATTAAAAGCTTAATCCATTTTCAGCAAGCCTATGAGGTTTTATCCGATTTCTACCAAAAGCAAAATGAATTTAGTAAGGCGCTTGAGTTCTATAAGCTAGCGTCAAGTTACAAAGATAGTGTTTTAAACGAAAAGAATAGCCGGCACATATCTACCATTCAAACACTTTACGAAACTGAAAAAAAAGAGAACGAAATTAAGCTACTGCTTCAACAGCAAGAGCTAAAACAACAAGAAATTACCAGAACAAAAATCCAAACTTATGTGCTAATGATAGGGCTTTTACTTAGCGGATTCATGTTGCTGGTTGTTTACTTTGCCTTGCGGGATAAGCGAAGAACAGCCGAGACACTTGCAAAGCAACTTGAGGAAATTGAGCTAAAGAATGTGCTGCTCGAAGAAAAAAATCAGGAGATTGAGCAGAAAAAACTTGAAATTGAAAAAAATAAGGATTTCATAGAACAGAAGAACAAAAACCTGGAAGAAGCCTATAGTATTATTGAAAGCTACATTCAGAAAATTACCGACAGTATTAGGTATGCCGAACGAATTCAAGAATCAATTCAGCCCCCAGTAAGTATTGTAAAAAAACAGTTTTCCGATACCTTTATCTTTAACCGACCCAAAGATATTGTTAGCGGCGATTTTTACTGGATGCTTCCTAAAGGAAATAAAGTATTCTTTGCTCTAGCCGATTGTACTGGCCACGGTGTTCCGGGTGCTTTTATGAGTATAATTGGCATCGACCTCATAAATCAGGCAGTTAATCAACACCTGCTTTACAAAACTGATGACATCCTTTCGTTCATTGACAAACAACTTATTAAACGGCTCAGTAAGTCAAAAAATGAAATGATTCTTAAAGATAGTATGGATATTGCAGTATGTGTGTTTGATAAGGAAACCTATCTACTTGAGTATACAAGCGCTTTAATTCCGTTATTCCTCCAACGAAACGGCGATGTGCAAGAGTTAAAACCCGATTTTGTTACTCTTGGCGCCAAGCTGGCTGGATCAAGTAGCAAAAATTTTACGGTTAAATCGCTAAAACTTACCCCTGGCGATTGGTTATACCTTACTTCCGATGGCTATTTAGATCAGCTGGGTGGAGAAAACAATAAAAAATTTATGCGTTCAAGGCTTAAAGAACAACTCATATTGACTTCAGGTATGGATGGAGTTTCTAAATGCACCCATTTTGAGAAGACTTTTTTGTCCTGGATGAAACGAAATGAGCAAATAGACGATGTATTGCTTTGGGGGATTAAATTTTAGATTAAAATGAAGTTTAAATTCGCATTACATCTATTAGTATTTACCTTGTTATTGTTTGACCATGGCTTTACTCATGATAACATAAACAATGATTCGTTAGTAGTGAGTTTTGTTAATGATAACAATACTAACAAGATAGATATTTTAATTAGAGTAAACGGGATCAACAAAACCTATTTTAATAATTCGCATACGCTTTTAACCTTTGCCATTTCAAATTCAAATCTAAATCTTGTAAAGTATTTAGTTGAGAAAGGTGCCAATGTTAATATCGTTTTAAACACGCTTACTCCATTAATTCAATGTGCAATATACGACAAGGATACTACCGCTGTGTACCTGCTACGCACTGAGTAATTGTTGATGGTTATAACATTCAACAGAATACGCTCTTACTTTGTGCAGCAATGGTTGGCTCTGTAAACACCCTTAAAGTTTTGATGCGCTTTAGGGCAAATCTCTTTTTCCAGAATTTTCAGAACTATAACTCACTTGAGTATGCCATCCCATTTGGTAAAACTGAGGCTGCAAATCTTATCTGCGATTACATAGTAGCTTGCTCCAAAGGAATTTACCCATCCTGTTACGATGGACCACATGTTGAAAGAATAAGTAGGCGAGCAGCCAAGGTGTTTTACCTGGTTAATGATAGCATAAAGGTTTATATTGAATCGAAAATCTTTAAAATAGTGAACGGTACAATATCCTTTCGGGGTTTTTTTCAACCGATTCAATTAATTACATCCTAAATTCAACCAATAAATGCAACTTTCGGTGAGGATGACATCAATATTTTTTCAGCAAAGAGAGGGGAAAAAATCCCGCTCTCTTCCGCTGAATGGAAATAAGCTCTATATT
>DSBF01000144.1 GCA_011049495.1 Ignavibacteria bacterium | reverse complement strand
TTTATCTGTAATAGGTCTCATCATATTACCGATAATTAAAGAATTCGCATAATCATCAAAGAACACTACCATACCCATCAACCAACTTGATATAAGACCCGACTTTGCCTTTTTTGCGTAACGTGTAATCAAATTAGCTAGACCAGCTGTTCCTCCGTTTTGAGATATAACTCCCACTACCCCGCCAATCATTAATGTAAAAACGATTATAAACATATGGTCGTGGTCAACAAGAGCGTTCATTATTATTGTATCGGTAAAACGAAGAAGTGCAGTTAACGGATTATAATTATATATAATAACAGCACCTACAAATATACCGGCAGCAAGCGAAACCAAAACTTGCCGAATAATCAGAGCAAGAAAAATAGCAAGTAAAGGAGGAACAACACTTAACCAACCAGGTATTATTCTTACGGATGCTGAAATTCCGGGTTCCGAAGAAATAACAAAGCTATAATTACCTGAACGAGGTAAAGTAATTTTAGTTTCATAATTGTCACCTTCGAAAGTAAACTTATTTACTAACGTTTGGTTTGCGTCATATACCGAGACTTGATGTAATGTTGAGTCGGTTAAATTTTTTATTTTTACCGGGAAGGATATTTCACTTAGTTGAAACTTAGAGACTTCAATCTCTTGTGAATAAAGAGAAGACAAGTTTACAAAAATTACAAGTATGAGAAGAAATTTTTTCAATAGTAATTATTGATTGAAATTGAGTTACGGCTAAAATAAAATTGTTTTCTCAGAAAGCAAAACATTAATCCAAATGAAAGGTTAAAAATGTATAAAATTTTGTTGATGATAAAGGATTCTGCAGACGAAGAATTAATCAAACACTTCAGGGATGATGTTATCAATCATCTTGAAAAAGCTGCCGGGGTAAAAATTCAAATCGGGAATGTTGATGGGGCTAAACTTAATCCTGAACCATACATAAAAATTTGTGAGATTGTATTCAAAACAAAAGACGAAATGGATAAAGCATTATCTTCCCCCGATGGGAAAAAGTTTAACAGAAATTTGACAAGTTTTATGCAACATGTTTCAATATTTTTTATTGATTACGGAGTTTAAGTGAACTTATATATAGTTAGGCATGCTCACGCTGAAAACGGTGGCCCGGATTCCGAAAGACGATTAAGCCAACACGGACAGGAATTCATGAAAGAGCAAATTCCAAAATGGAAAAGAAGCATTTCAAATGTAGATTTAATACTTTCTTCACCGTATAAACGAGCACTTGAAACAGCAGAGTATATTCACAAAGGATTTGATGTTAAACACGAACTAATTATTGAGCAATCGTTACAGCCAATAATGAACATACCGGATTTAATTATAACTTTATCGTCATTTTCGGTTAAGAATATTTTGGTTGTAGGTCATATGCCGGATGTTGCAGAATTAACTTCATTGTTAGTTTCATCAAATAATATTGAATTATTATTCACTCCCGGTACCATCGCAGCGTTGGAATTTAAGGAAAATATAAGTTTGTACAGAGGTAAGCTAAGATTTATTCTTAATAATTAAAGATGCCGGGCTGACCGATTACACGAATTAAATACTGACCGCTGCTTCCTTCCGGACCTGACGGGGTTGGGTATTAGTCCGTTAACCGGAGCCCGACATGTAATTTTTTGAGGGTGTAAATATATAAAATTCTAAGGTGTATATCTAAGAATTAGATATGACTTATATCCATAATCTTATTCATTTGATTTACGGCTTGGTTTAATCCTCGTTTGATCTATTAATGAATTTCGTTCCCAAAAAACTTCACCGGAATATCCTTGTATTGATTTGTCCTTATCGGCTAATGCTAATCTCTTCTCTGCAACACATGCAAATGTTTCATCAATTTCGATTCCGAGGTAATTACGCTTTAATTTTTTTGCCACAACCGATGTAGTACCCGAACCTAAAAAAGGATCAAAGACCAAATCATTTTTATTGCTGGATGCAAGAATAATTTTTGCCAATAATTTTTCCGGTTTCTGGGTCGGATGTTCAGTGTTTTCTTTCATTGACCAAAACGGAACTGTAATATCGGTCCAAATATTGGAAGGATGAGTTAATCTAAAATTTCCTTCAATAGATTTTTCCCAATCCTTGGGTTGACCATTTACTTTGTATGGAGCTATTACTTTCTTTTTGAGTTTTACATCGTCTACGTTAAATTTGTAATCGTCACTCATTGTGAAGTACCAAATATCTTCCGTATTATTCTTCCAATTATATTTTGCACCTCTCCCCTTTTCACGTTCCCAAACTATTCTATTCCGTAAAATGAAATATTTTACACCCACATAATAAATAGCAAGTGATGAAATGTAGTCTCCGCAAATGTAAATCGAAGCAGTCGGTTTTAATATTCTTACAAGTTTGGAAAGCCATGAATCAAACCAATCTATATAGTCTTCAAAAGCCATTTTCTTGAAAGAGGTTGTGTTAAACTTTTTATTCATATTGTAAGGCGGATCTATAAAAAGTAAATCAACAAATTTATTCGGCAGGTGCTCTATTGCAGTAAATAAATCTTGATTGATAGTTTTATTCTTGATTTTCGTTAATTTAACCGGCTCGTACAACTTGATTAGTTTTTTCTTATATGCACGTTTCTCAACTTGAGTTAAAGTTATTGTTTTATTTATCGAACTTTGTTTCCCCAAAATTCTTTCTCCAATAGAAAATCAACTTAAAAATACTTCGTTACAAAAATTATGATTCGGACATCAATTTCAATACCGCTTCATAAACCTTTTCAGGTGAAATGCCGCCTTCACCGCTGAAGGTACAAACTTTTGGATCGCCTGGACATTTATTTTGGCAATAATTTTCTTCGGGCATGACAACAATTGATTCATTCCCCAACGGTCCCCAAAGTTTTGGTGAACATGCCGTAAGCGGACAGAAAATCGATACTGTTTTAATTCCCATAGCCGCACAAACATGCATTGGACCGGTGCTTGCAGAGACTAACAAATCAAATATTCCGAATTCTCTTATCGACAAAACCTCTTCAGGAATTTTAACACCGGGTGTATTAAAAATAATTTCCGGCACTTTTTGATCAGTACAAACAATTTGCAATTCATTTTTTTGTGTAAGCAATTTAATTAGATCGGCATAATAATCCGGTGTCCAATTTGGTGCAGAGTTTCCGCTTGTAGAGTGAATACCGACCAAATATTTTTTTTCGCCTAACAATGATTTTCGTTTTTCTGCAAGTTTTTCTTTCTCTTCATCGCTCAGATAAATCTTTGGTGTAATATCAGAATTTTCTACTCCGATCTTTCTTGCCAAATCCATACAATAATCTGCTTCATGCCTAAGAGGTATGTATTTATTTCTACTTACACTTTTAACACAGGTAATAAGTTGGAATAATTTATGTCCGACTCCAACACGTGTTTTTATTCCGGCAAAAAAAAGTAAATAGTTTATTCGTTCATTTGGCAGGAGCATTAATGCATGGGTAAACTTAAACTTTCTAATTTCTCTCACCCATTTAAGAAAGTTTTTCTTTGAGCCAGATAAGAATTCATCAGCAATTATAACTTCATCGACAAATGGATTATTCAGAAAAATATCTTTTGTGTAGCTTCTAACTAAGACTGCAACAAAACTGTTTGGAAAAGTTTTTTTTAACTCTCGTGGAATCGGAGTTGATAAGACAACATCGCCAACTCTATCGGGACGTGAAATCAAAATTCTTTTTTGTTTAGATTTATTCATCAGAAATCTATCAGCTTTTTTTTAGCTTTTTCGAACTCAACATCCCAATTCAATTCTTTTGCAGCTTCTTTACAATTTGATTTATACTTTTCAAGTTTGTGCGTATCATTGAGTAAACTGTTTATTAGCTCTGCAATATTTTTGTTTGTTTCTATATCTATGCATTCACCGACCTTAAATTCATCAACAATTTGTTTCATTTGTGGTAGTGCTGAAGAAACAACAGGGAGTCCAGCCATAATATATTCAAACAATTTATTCGGCAGCGCATGATAATAACTAATACTGATATTTTCGATGAGACAAATACCTAAATCTGCAGCTGCGGTATAATTTATTA
>DSBF01000057.1 GCA_011049495.1 Ignavibacteria bacterium | reverse complement strand
GAAGCTGAAGAAGAAAGGAAAATTCTCTATCGTGCAGTTGAACAAAGCCAGGTTTCAATTGTAATTACCGATACATTGGGAAATATCGAATATGTCAATCCTAAGTTTGAAAAAGTTACCGGTTATACTTACGATGAAGTAATTGGTAAAAATCCGCGCATCTTAAAATCCGGTTATGATTATGATTCAACATACAAACAATTGTGGACTGCAATAACTTCGGGTCAAACTTGGAGCGGGATTCTTCACAATAAAAAGAAAGACGGCACATTGTTTTTTGAATCCGTTAATATTTCACCAATAATTGACGAGGACGGAAAGATTCGTCACTTCGTTGCCGTGAAAGAGGATATTACAGAATTAAGAGAAGCCCAAAACGAATTAAATAACTACAAAGATTATCTTGAAGAACTTGTTGAACAACGAACAACGGAGTTAAAAAGTAGAAATATATTCCTTCGTACTCTTATCAACACAATTCCGAATCCGGTTTTTGTAAAAAATCGAAATGGTGAGTTCACCGAAGTTAATAAAGCATTTATCGATATGTTTGGAAACTCTTTCAAGGAAGTTATTGGAAGAGACATCTATTTCCTTGAAGATAGGGAAGATGAGATATCGAAAGCTGAAAATTATAATCGCCAGTTACTTGAAACTTATGGTACGGTTGTATATGAGACTACCATAAGAAATAAAAATAATATAAAAATTCCGGTTATGGTCTATAAAGCTTCATTTGGACCTGAAGGAGGCAAACCGGAAGGTATTGCAGGACTTTTAGTAGATATCTCTGCAACTAAAAGAACACAAATACAAATGCAAAAAGCTTTGGAACAACAACGTGAATTAAATGATATGAAAACTAATTTTATTTCACTTGCATCTCATGAGCTAAGAACCCCGCTGACTGCTATTTACAGCTCAACGGAACTAATTGAAAAATACGGTCGAAAGTGGAATGAAGAGAAATACCTTGAGCATATTTCGAGAATTAAATTTTCTGTTGATAACCTTACCGATCTCATGGAAGATTTATTAACGCTTTCACGTGTTGATACCGGCAAAATAGTTTTCAGTCCGCATTCCTTTAACTTACACACATTCATTACAAACAACGTTAAGTCATTGGAATTTCTGAAAACAAACAACCACAATTTAGTTATGAATATTGATCTTAAAAACGAATATTATATTCTTGACGATAAACTTCTGAAATATATAATTCAAAACTTGCTTTCTAACGCATTGAAATACTCACCAAACGGAGGTGAAGTTAAATTGGAAGTCTTCGAGGATAATAATGAAATTAATATTGTTGTTGAGGACCAGGGAATGGGTATTTCACCCGAAGATATGAAAAGTTTATATGAGCCGTTTCACCGGGGTAAAAATGTTGCATTGATTTCCGGAACGGGGTTAGGATTATCGATTGTAAAAGAAGCCGTTACTTTGCACAACGGCGAAATAAAAGTTACAAGTGAAGTAAATAAGGGTACACGGTTTGAAATATCATTACCAATTATAGATTAACCCGGTTATGAAAAAGAAAATATTAATTATAGAGGATGATAAGGAATTAAGAGAAAATATCTTTACTCTGCTTGACGAAGAAGGTTACGATGTGCTTACGTGTAGTGATGCCGAGACAGGTTTCATAACCGCTCAACAGAATAAAATTGATTTAATTATCAGCGATATAATGCTCCCCGGTTTAAGCGGGTATGACTTACTAGAAAAGCTGAATAAAAGCGGTACTACTACAAAAGTTCCTTTTATTTTTTTAAGTGCAAAAGCCGAAAGACAGGATTTACGATTAGGTATGGAACTTGGTGCAGATGATTATATTTTCAAACCTTTTAAGTCGGAAAATTTGCTCAATTCTATCGAAACAAGGCTGAAACGTTTTGAAAAAATCAAACAATTTGCAAACAGCGAAAAAAACAAAGACCGTGGAAATAGACTCTATTCATTGGATGACAGGTTGTTCATTGATTCTAAAACTAAAGCAAATTTTATTAAAGTTGGCGATATAAAATATATATCTGCGGATAACCAATATTCTGTTGTACATTTAAATAACATGACTGAATTTCTTTTCCGCAAATCATTAAACAATTGGGAGAATGTGCTGCCGGAAAGCAGCTTTATAAGAATTCATCGGTCTACAATAATTAATCTTGAGCACGTAATAAAAATTGAAAAATCTTTTAACAATAAACACCGCGTTATATTGAATGAAATTGAAACTCCGCTCGAAGTTAGCAAGAGGTATATTGCAAGAATTAAGTCTAAAAGTAAGTGATTAAAACCCTCCCGTTTACATCAAAATAATGCCGTTTGCAACAGAATATGCCTTTTATTCAAAATAATATTTTAGATTTAGAGTGATAATAAAGAGAAAGACATGCCTAAAATACTTGTTGTTGAAGATGAAGAAATAGTCCGGACTAACATCGCGGAAATTCTTGAATCGGAAGGGTTTCAAGTCGAGAGTGCCGAAAACGGAATCAGCGCAATCCAAAAAATTGATTTGTTCTTTCCCGATGTTATTGTCTCGGATGTGATGATGCCGGGAATGGACGGTTATGAATTGGTTAAATATATTCAACAGAATCCTCTTACTTCAAGTATACCTATTATACTTCTTACTGCAAGAGCCGACACACAGGATGTTCGCCGCGGAATGCAGTATGGCGCCGATGATTATATCACAAAACCATTTAGAGCACAGGATTTAATTAATGCCGTAACAACCCGCTTGGCAAAACAGAAAAATTATGACCGGAAATTTCATGAACTCAAATCAAATATTTCAATGTACATCCCGCACGAACTTAGAACTCCGCTTGTCTCAATACTCGGCTTTGCCGATTTGATAATCAACAACCTCGATGATCTTGAAAAAGATGAAATTAGACAAATGGCGGGAAAAGTAAAAAATTCCGGGCTAAGGCTTTACGAAAGGATTGAGAAATTTCTTTATTTCTCCGAATTAGAATTAATTAAAACAGATCCAAGATTGCCGGAAGATTGTGTTATAGACCAAACACTTGTAGAAAGTTTATTGAGTTCCAAATTCAAGGAAAAGAATATCGAATGTGTTGAAGTCAATATCGAAAATGAAAAATTATGCTTATCCCAGGATTATTTGTCAAGAATTTTAATTGAATTGGTAGATAATGCATATAAGTTTATTGAAAAAGATCCCAAAATTATTGTTAACGGTAAAACTAATTTTAGCGAGTACATTCTAACAGTTGAAGATAACGGCATCGGTATGAGCGAAATCGATATCAAACAAATTTCCGTCTTTAAGCAGTTTAACCGCGAAGAATTTCAGCAGGAAGGAAATGGCTTGGGATTGGCTATCGTAAAATCAATTCTTGATTTAGTAGGCGGCTATTTTGAAGTAGAAAGCAGACCCGGGGTTAAAACAAAATTTATTATTCACATCCCTGTTGTAAAAGAATAACCATTCTACAATACTTTGTTTTAAAAGCGGATTTTTTCCAAAACGTGAAGCTTCTCACTAAACTTGTTCCGTTTTCTTTCGATAATTAAATAGAGGTAAGTAGATTTATTTCTCTGCAAACTTTATAGAAATTAAATTTTGTATGATTCTTCAAGAACAAATACGAAACGATGACTACAAACAAATTTTTCAATTTGCTCCTTCCGCTATTATAGAAATTGATGATTCGGGATGTATTCTGAATTATAATTTATCGGCAGCATCACTTCTTTCCCTAATAAGAGAAGATATACGGAATTCAAATTTAATTGATATTGCATCTTCTGAAAGTAGAGAAAAAATATCGAGCATTATCAGTGACTTACTCAATAATAAAATTGAAGGGTTTACAGGGTTAGAAGCGGAGTTTGAAACGCATGACTTATCAATTCTTACTTTGCTACTAAAGTTTTCTGTAATAGAATCAATCCCTGAAGATGAAAAGAGAATTTTTGTTACTCTTGAAGACATATCAAAATATAAGGAAGACCAGCAGTATTATCGCCGCTATTTCGAAGAGATTCAAATTACACGAGATGACCTGGAAGTAAGGACAAGCGAATTAGCAATGCTGAACGAAAAACT
>DSBF01000416.1 GCA_011049495.1 Ignavibacteria bacterium | reverse complement strand
GTTAAACTAAATCCGCCAACCATAAAATGAACATGTGAATCAATAAACCCGGGAAGAACAGATTTGTTTTCAAAATCATATTTTTCACAGTCATTCCCGGCAAAATCTATTGCATCTTTATTTGACCCGACAAAAATTATCTTATCATTTTCGGTTACAATAGCTTCCGCAATTTTTTGATTTTCATTTTGCGTATAAATTTTACCGTTTAACCAAAGTTTCTTCATTGAATTGCTATCCTAATAAATTGATACCTATAATGAGCAAATTTAGTAAATAAATAGTTACTTCGAGAAATATTCATCCTTTTTTCATAAAATTGCATGTTCAATTGAATTACGAGGAATAAATGGCAAAAAAGAAAAGACCTTCTTGGGATCAATATTTTTTAAAAGTCGCAATGTTAGTCTCGGAACGAGCTACATGTCCGCGTATGCATTGCGGTTGTGTGTTGGTACGTGATAAAAGAATATTAGCAACAGGTTATAACGGCTCAATTCCCGGCGGAAAGCATTGCGAAGATGTCGGATGCTGGATTGTTGATAATCATTGCATAAGAACAATCCATGCAGAAATGAATGCACTGCTTCAATGCTCGGTTCACGGTGTTTCAACAAAAGGAGCTATTGCTTATGTGACAAATATGCCGTGTACAAACTGTGCTAAATCATTAATAGGTGCCGGTATAAAGGAGGTTGTAATTTTTTCCGATTATCACGATACGCAAGCGGAAGAATTTTTTAAAATGGGAAAAGTGAAATTAAGAAGAATTAAAATGCCCGATTTACTGATTGATTATGATTTGAAATCATTTTCATCTGCTAAGAAAACTAAGAAATGAAAGAGACCGATTTCAGAGCAATTGAGAGCCTAAAACGTTATATTTGAACAATTTAGAAAATTACTCCGATGCGTTTAACTAAAGAAAATCTTAAAAAATATTATCGTCACGAGAATTTCATAAACCGCGATTTGAGCTGGGTTGAATTCAACCGCCGTGTTTTGGAAGAAGCTCTCAATCCGGATTTACCTCTTTTAGATAAGATAAAATTTATCTCGATTTTCTTTTCCAACCTTGACGAGTTTTATATGATTCGTGTCGCCGGAATTAAAGATCAAATTGTTGCAAAAATAAGTGAACCGACACTTGACGGTCTAACTCCGGTAGAAGAAATTAAGTATATCGAAAAAGAAGTCCGTCCAATGATCAACACAATTTATGATCTTTGGAAAAATCAAATTGTACCTGAGTTAAGTAATAATAATGTTCACATAATGAATATCGATAAACTCAATAAAGAAGAACAAAAATGTTTATCGGATTATTTTAATAAGGAGATTTACCCGGTACTTACCCCGCTTGCTTTTGATCCGGGCAGACCGTTTCCATATATATCCAACCTAAGTTTAAGTTTTGCCGTTCTAATCAGAAAAAGCAGCGATGTAAAACATTTCGCTCGTGTAAAAGTTCCCGGCATATTACCAAGACTTATAAAGATTGATGATATTATTAAACCAACAAAGAAAAGTACAAACGGTCAGTTTAGTATAAAATACGTTTGGCTTGATGATCTTATAAAAAAAAATATTCAAACATTATTCCCCGGATTGGAAATTTTAGAAGCGCAGCGTTTTAGAATTACACGCGATACCGATATGGAAATTCAAGAGGATGAGGCAGATGATTTACTTGAAGTAATCGAAGAAAATATTAGACAAAGAAGATTCGGTTCCGTTGTCCGTTTAGAAGTAGAAAAAGATATGCCGGAGTTTATGTTGCAAACCTTAATTGAGAATTTAGAAATTTCAACAGACGATCTCCATGTAATTGACGGGCCCTTGGGATTAAGCAATGTTATGATGTTGTATGATCTACCGCTTCATCATTTAAAAGAAAAACCATTTCATCCTGCTATACCGGCTAAGTTTGAAGAAAAGGATGAAAATATTTTCGCAATTTTATCTAAAGGTGATACATATCTTCATCATCCTTATGATTCCTTTACACCGGTTGTCGATTTTATAAAACAAGCATCAATCGATCCGGATGTACTCGCAATCAAGCAAACACTTTATCGTGTTGGTGCTAACTCACCTATCGTTAAATACCTTATTGAAGCAGCAGAACTAGGCAAACAAGTTGCGGTTTTGGTTGAACTTAAAGCAAGGTTTGATGAAGAAAATAATATCTTCTGGGCACGCGAACTTGAAAAAGCGGGAGTACATGTTGTTTATGGTTTAGTTGGATTAAAAACTCACTGTAAGATGACCATGGTTGTACGTAAAGAACTTGACGGAGTTAAAAGATATGTGCATTTAGGAACCGGCAACTACAATCCTTCAACAGCAAAATTATATACAGATATCGGACTCTTTACTACTAACCCGGAAATATGTGCCGATGTATCGGAGGTATTTAATTTTCTTACCGGTTACTCGGAGCAAAAGAAATATCGGCATTTGTTTGTTTCTCCAATTAATACACGTCAAAGTTTCTTAAAATTAATTGAAAGAGAAATTGAAAACGTTTATAAAGGAAATGAAGGCAGATTAATTTTTAAGATGAACTCACTTGTCGATCCGATGTTGATTGCATCACTATATGAAGCTTCGAAACGAGGAGTAAAAATTGATTTGATTATCAGAGGTATCTGCTGTTTGATTCCGCAAATACCGGGTCTAAGCGATAATATAAGAGTAACAAGTATTGTAGGTAGATTTTTAGAACACAGCCGAGCTTTTTATTTTTACAATAATGGTAACGAAGAAATATATTTAAGCAGTGCAGATCTGATGCCGCGAAATCTTGATAGAAGAGTTGAAGTTACTTTCCCCGTATATGATGTGAAAATTAAAAAAGAAATAATTGAGCAACTGCTTCATACCGGGATTAATGATAACCAAAAAGCAAGAGTAATGCTCCCGACCGGTAAATATGTATTTAATATACCTGTAGTTGGCGAAGAAAAAATGAATCTGCAGGAGTACCTGATGAACAATGCCAGCGGTAAGGTTCACAAAATTGTTAGAAGAGAAAAAGTTAAAAAAGCTTAAGCTGCCAACCTCCAAATCTGAGCTACAAAAAAAGTAACTACCAATCCAAGTACAATAGGTAACAATGCCGAAACCAATGTCCACTTCCAACTGTGTGTTTCTTTATAAATCGTATAAAGTGTAGTTGAACAAGGGTTATGCAGTAAGCTGAATAACATCAATGAAACCCCCGTCAATGCACTCCACCCCCCGCTGTAAAGAATTTCTGCTGTGTCCGCTGTTGAATCAAGTTCAAACATAACACCTGCACCTGAACCAACCCCGATAATATTTGCTGTTGTAACGGTAAGCATTAAAATTGTAGGAATAACTATTTCGTTTGCCGGGATCGCAATTATATACGCTAATATTATTATTCCGTTTAATCCGAATAGTAATGCAAATGGATTTGACCAATTAATAAAAAGTTCGGCAATACTGAGTTCACCTATTTGCACATTTGAAACTAGCCAAATTACTAATCCGGCAGGGACGGCAAAAACAATTGCTCGCCATAAAACAAAAATTGTTCTATCAATTAAAGAAGTATATAATGTTTGTAAAATTCTCGGTGGTCTGTAAGGGGGTAACTCCAAGCTAAATGCAGAAGCTTCTCCTTTCAATACGGTATTCGATAAACCCCAAGAAACGACAAGACTAAATAAAACGCCGAGTAGTGCAATTCCAACTACAGCACCGGCAGATACAATTCCGGCTAAATGAGCAGGAACAGCACCGCCGATAAAAATGGTTGCAATTAATATTTGAGTGGGCCACCTACCGTTACAAAGTGAAAAATTATTCGTGATGATTGCTATTAATCGTTCGCGTGGACTGTCAATAATTCTTGTTGCAATAACGCCTGCTGCATTACAACCAAATCCCATACTCATTGTTAATGCTTGTTTACCGTGTGCACCAACTTTTCGATAAAGATTATCCATATTAAATGCAACACGGGGCAAATAACCAAAATCTTCAAGTAAGGTAAATAAAGGGAAAAAAATTGCCATCGGGGGCAGCATTACAGCAATAACCCAAGCCATAGCAAGATATGCACCATCTATTAATAATCCATTTATCCAGACCGGGATACCT
>DSBF01000522.1 GCA_011049495.1 Ignavibacteria bacterium | reverse complement strand
CAACATCAATTAGGTGTTAAAACCTTTCAGGCAGAAGATGAAATCGCAGGGATTTGTTCTGCAATTGGCGCTTCTTATAGCGGAAGTATGGCTGTTACAACCACTTCTGGCCCTGGTCTTGCACTTAAAAGTGAAGCCATTGGGTTAGCTGTAATCGCTGAATTACCCTTAGTTATTGTTGATGTTCAGCGGGGAGGACCTTCAACAGGCTTACCTACAAAAACAGAACAAGCTGATTTAATGCAAGCACTTTACGGAAGAAGCGGTGAAAGCCCTGTTATTGTCATAGCAGCAAAAACACCTGCACAATGCTTTCAAGCTGCCTTCAATGCATCAAAATTGGCATTAGAACACATGACTCCTGTTATATTACTAACAGACGGCTATCTTGCAAACGGCTCAGAATTATGGCCTATACCAAAAGTCGCAGATATGCCCGAAATCAAACCTCCACTTGTAAAAGATAATGATGAGAGCTATCAACCCTATAAAAGAGACCCTGAAAAGCTTTCTCGCTTTTGGGCTCTACCGGGACAAGAAGGTTTAAGACATAAAATCGGTGGTTTGGAAAAAGCAGATATTACCGGTGAAGTTTCCCAAGACCCATATAATCACGAATTTATGGTTAAAGCCAGAGAAGAAAAAGTGCAACGCGTTGCTAATTATATCCCCGAACAAGAAGTAGAAGGAGATAATTCTGGAGATTTACTCGTTGTTGGTTGGGGCGGTTCTTATGGCGCCATTAAAACAGCAGTGGATGAACTCAGAGAAAAAGGCAAAAAAATCAGCTTAGCTCAGTTTGAATATATCAAACCTTTACCCAAAAATACCGAAAAAGTATTCTCTAACTTCAAGAAAATTATCGTTTGTGAAATGAACCTTGGTCAATTTGCTGATTATTTAAAAATGAATTTTCCTAAGTTTGAATATATTAAATTTAATAAAGTACAGGGATTACCATTCTTTATCCACGAATTAAAAGAAAAGTTCAACGAAATTTTGGAGGAATTATAATGAAGACAATACAAAAAGAACAACTTTCTAAAAAAGATTTTACCATTGATAAACCCGTTAAATGGTGCGCCGGATGTGGTGGATTTTCCATACTTTCTTCTGTTCAAAATGCACTTGTTGAACTCGGCTATGATAAAGAAAAATATACCTTTATTTCTGGTATCGGATGTTCCTCCAGATTTCCATATTATATAAATACTTATGGATTTCACACACTTCACGGAAGAGCTTCTGCGATTGCTTCTGGAGCCAAAGTGGCAAACCCAGAACTAAGCGTTTGGCAAGTTACTGGTGATGGCGATTGTATGGCTATCGGGGGAAATCATTTTATTCACCTTATGAGAAGAAATATCGATATTAATGTGCTTCTTTTTAATAATAAAATATACGGATTAACTAAAGGACAATATTCTCCTACTACACCTAAAGGCAAGATAACCAAAACTTCTCCTGAAGGTACTATTGAGAATCCATTTAATCCCGGAGAACTCGCTATCGGAGCTCAAGGAACTTTCTTTGCCAGAGCAATTGATACAGACCCTAAAATGATGACTCAATTATTCGTTGAAGCCGGCAAACATAAAGGAACTTCTTTGGTTGAAATACTTCAAAATTGTGTTATCTTTAATAATCAAATTCATAAAGATATTACTGATAAAGAACTGAAAGATGATAATACTATCTTTCTGGAACACGGAAAACCCATGGTTTTCGGGAAAGAAAGAGACAAAGGAATTATTGTTGACGGTCTTAAATTAAAAGTAGTGAAAATTGGAGAAAACGGCATTACCGAAAAGGACCTCTTAGTTCATGATGCAAAAGCGCAAGATCCTACAGTTCATTTTATGCTTTGCCGAATGACATTACCCGATTTTCCTATTGCTCTTGGAGTTATCAGATCTTATGATTGTACTGTCTATGAAGATTTGCTGGAAAAACAAATTGATGCCGCCAAAGAACGTTCTAAAATCAAATCAGTGGATGATTTGTTAAGGCATGGAAATGTTTTTGAAATTAATTAAAACAAAAAAACTCCGAAATTAATTTCGGAGTTTTTTTTATGCTTTTCTGCCGTTAAACAATAAATTTATCAATAAATTCCCGAACACAAGCCTTACCTCCATCATTGCTTAAAATGATAGAACAAAGACATTTAACACTGTCAATCGCATCATTAGGACATGCAGAAATACCTACATATTGCAAGATTTCTTTATCGTTAATATCGTCGCCGATATATGCTATCTGCTCCTTTTCAATACCCAATTCGCTACACCATTGTTGAAGAATGTCTAGCTTTTCTGCTTTGCCAACATAAATGTGCTCTATTTTCAAATCTGCTGCACGACGGCTAATATAATCTGCTTTTAAACTAGAACTAATAATACCAACAGGAAAATTGCGTTTTCGCAATTGTAAAATTCCCATACCATCCTTCACATTGAATTTTTTTGCATCATCACCACTTTCACTATAATAAACTCCTCCATCAGTTAGTACTCCGTCCACATCCAAAACCAACATTTTTATTTGCGGTAATTTCTGCGCATCAAACTTCATCTTTTGCTTAACCAATGCATCCATGCTTTTTTTAAAAAAAGCACTGATTTGTTCTAAATCACTAATACTTACCTTTTCCAAGTCTAATTTGTCAAAGTTTTGTTGGAATTCTTTTGCCAAATCTGGCTGCATTTCCAGTAAATAACTAATGTTTTCTGCTAAAAAATTCATTATACCAAATTATAATTTATAGAAGCTGCCACTGCTTTTAAATCTTGATATAAAGCGGTAAATTCCTCATGGTTAAGTTGTTGTAAAGCATCCGACTTAGCTTCAGCAGGATTAGGATGCACTTCAATTAATAAACCTTCCACACCCATGGCAATACAAGCTTTTGCCAAATCCGGAACACCGTAAGCATAGCCCATTGCATGGCTGGGGTCTAACACAATCGGTAAATTTGTGTAGTGTTTTAAATACGCAACACCACTCAAGTCAAGGCTAAAACGGGTTTTGGTTTCAAAAGTACGAATGCCTCTTTCACAAAGTATCACATTCGGATTTCCTCCAGAAAGAATAAATTCTGCCGCCTGAACAAATTCTTGCAGCGTTGTTCCAAATCCTCTTTTTAGTAAAACCGGCTTTTGAACTTTTCCACATTTACGCAAAATACCGTGATCATACATGGATTTTGCTCCTATCTGCACTATATCTGCATAAGCTATTATCTCGTCAATATGCGTTGAATCCCTAACTTCTGTTATAATCTTAAATCCAAATTCTTCGCGCATTTTATCAAGCAATTTCAAGCCTTGCGAACCCATTCCCTGAAAACTATAGGGCGAAGTTCTCGGTTTATACGACCCTGCACGTAAAACTTTTATGTCTAAGCCTTTTAATAAAGATGCTGTTTTTCTAATCTGATCTTCACTTTCTACAGAACAAGGTCCCGCCATTAACAAGGTATTCTTGTTTTTCCCTCCTATTTGAATATCGCCTAGTTGAATCGTTCTTTTTCCAGATAAATAATCACTGCTGCTTAGCTGCATATCATTTGGGAAAACGAAAAATTCGGAGACATAATTCTCTAAAGAAGCAGGAACTTCCTTGATAGAAGAAGAGTTTACCAAAACATATTCTTGTTTGTTTTTTATTAGGAAAGCCTTGTTTTCTTTAGCTAAAGCCAGAGCTTTTTCTTCGCTTACTTCTTTTTTTAAATTAATAATCATAATTCACCCTTAATTAAATTGAAAAATGTAACAACACCTGTGAGTTTTTTATTGCTATCTACAACAGGTAAAACGGATATTGGGAAACTTTGTTTTTTAACCAAACTCAATAATTCAATAACATTGGCGTTTTCTTCTACTATTACGGGATTTGTATTAAGCAAATCGGCTAAACGAATACGCTCTAATTGTGAAAAATTGTCTATCAATGCTTTTCTAACATCTGCATTGGTAATAATTCCCTGCAATATTCCTTCTTTATTAATAATAAGACAAAAACCAAATTTATAATTTTCTATTTTCTCTAAAATTTGCAAAAAATCCGCTTGTTTTTCTTCTAAAACAGGAATATCATCCATTCCCCACATAAAATCCGACAATTTATACTT
>DSBF01000447.1 GCA_011049495.1 Ignavibacteria bacterium | reverse complement strand
TAATCGAAAAGAATTTATCTTTAGCAAAGTTTGAGCGTTTTAGTTCCTCGTTGTATTTATAAATGCTTTCTTCTGTGCGTTTTCTTTCTCTTATATCACGAGCCACTACCAATATATTCTCATGATAGTTTCTCTTTTTCATTTTAGACAAATTAATCTCTACCGGAATTTTATTTCCATCTTTTGTCGATATGTCAATTTCAAAAAGGAATAAAGAATCTTTCTTTCTTTCATCGGTAGTGTATTCAAAAACTTTTTCGGAATATTTTTTGCCTAGAAGAGCGGAGATATTTGAACCGATTATTTCTGTTGCATTGTGTTTTGTCAAATTTAACCCTGCTTCATTGATATAGATAATTTTCCCGTTATTATCATGAACCAGTATCATTTCATCTATATTTTCGGCTAACAGCCTATATTTTTCTTCGCTTTCCTCAAGGGTTTGTAATATCTGTTTGTACTCGTTAATATTCTCGCAGGCAACAAAAATCTGTACTTCACCGTTGGGTAAATTTAATATGCTTGCTGATTCACGCACCCAAACTACGTTTCCGCTTTTTGATATCTTTCTTAATTCCCATCTCTTGGTGCAATCTTTATTTGAAAGACATTCTTCTATCACCTTTTGTACTTTCTCTCTATCATCTTCATGAAAGATTTCCTTAACTTCCCGCCCTACTAATTCTGCCGGGTTATATTCAAGGTCAATTTTTGCTCTTTCGTTAGCATCAATTATTTTTCCTTTAGCATCTATAATAAAAAGCATAAAAGGATTCTGCTCAAATAGCACCCGGAATTTTTGTTCGCTGGATTTTAAGTATTCTTCCGATTGTTTATACTTAATCGCTGATGCAATGTGTGTTGAGATCTGACTAAGATATTTTTTATGTTCCTCGGAAAATATAAGCTCGTGTGCACTTCTTTGTAATGCAATTAATCCAATAGATTTTTTATCAAAAGTTTTAAGCGGTACACCAAGCCACTCGCTGAAGGTAATTAACTTACCTTCAACCACATCTGAACTAATCATCTCTTTCAGTATTTTTGAGGTCAATAGAAGAGGATTGGGTTGGCTAAGCGCATAGCTGGTTAATCCTTCGACTTGTGTTTTTAATTGTGTTGTGTTGGGAGGAGATTCTAATTTGCTTTTGAAAAATGGGTATGTAATAGCTTTTGTATTATAATTATAAATCGCAATGTAAAAACTATCTGTCGAAATTTGCTCACTAATAATCTTATAAATTTTTGTGTAAAGTTCATCAAGATTATTTGCGCTATCTACGGCTTCTGAAAGTTTTAGGATCGTATGAGAAATAAGTTGAGAATTGGTGAGCGAATTTCCAGAGCTAAATTCTACTCTCTTTTCCATTAAGAAATACCTTTATAGTTTACCTTGCCTCCCAATTATAATAAAGTTAATCATTAAGTGTAAGTTTTGCAATTTTTAAGCAACGATTAATCCAATATAATGGATATTGTGTCGATATAATAAGTATCGGATTAATGGACTTGAAATCTGTTATTGAAATTAATTACATTTGCACATGTTATTATTAACACAAATAATACGAGTAAAAAAGATATCTGCAGCAGTATTGTTTTCTTATTTGCTGCTGTACCTTTGTATTATTTTTCATTTCCATCCGCTTCAATTAAATACATCCTACGAATCGATAAAGATTGATTATTCATCAGATCTATCCGGTTCTAAACATAAAAGTTTCCATTGCCAAGTTTGCCATATTATTACTTCATTTAATTATTTGGATGTTTCGGAAAAATATTCATTATCGGTTAAACTTCTTGATTCGCAAGTTGATGTTTCAGATGAAACACTCCCCTTAGCTCAAACACTTTTCACTCCGCAGCTTAGAGCTCCTCCGATAGTTTAGAAGTAATTTCATTTTTTTTAATCTAACAAAAATTTGGAGGAGAATATGTTTTCTATTCTTAAAAAGAATATGACTATTTTATTTATTATTTCTTTTATAGTTGCATTTACTGCATGTAGCAGTGATGATCCGGTTGCACCACAGGAAGAACACTTTGAAGCAATCGGTACCGTGATCTACGATGGAACCGGTGCAGAAATTTTTAGAATCTTGAGGGGTGTAACTAATGACACTCTCTTTGCTAAAGTTGGAGTTCTCTCGGATCATTATGATGTTAAATTTATTAACGACGATGAACAAGTTGTAAATCCACCTGATGACGATGACTTATCGATGGGTATAGATGTAGCAAATACAAATCTTCTAGGTATTGAACAAGATGAACCCGGCGCATTTGAATTTCATCTAATGGGTTTAGCAGAAGGTCTTACTACTATTGAAATAAAAATCTTGCATGGTAATCATGCGGATTATAGATCCGGACTAATACCGGTTAAGATAACTAATTAAAAAAAGCAGTTTTCTATTTCTTAATTATGAAATTATTTTCTAAACAGCTTTACCGCTCTAATAGTTGGGCGGTTTTTTTATTTTTTTTGTTTGTCACTAAACTGGTTGCTCAGCATCCGGATTATCATCTTCAAGGAATTGTATTAAACAGCGAAAACAACAAACCATTAGCGAATGTTAATATTGTAGTAATCAATCATAATATTTTTGCTGTTACGAAAGATGACGGCTCCTTTGATCTGGAGTTCGAAGAATTTGGTCAATATCAACTAAAAATTACTCACGTTGCTTTTAGAGAAGAGCTGATTACATTCAATCTTGCCGATTATAATCACAAGAAAATTATTGTTTATATGATTCCCAAGATGATAGACATTTCCCCCGTAATTGTTATGGGGCAAAATACACTTACTAAGTTTGATGAGCTATACGAATCTTCGAATGTATTAAGAGGAAAAGAACTACAAAGAGAATTGGGATTAAGTTTAGCGGCAACTCTTAAAAATGAAACAGGTTTAGCAATTAGATCAATGGGTCCGGCACCGGCTCGCCCGGTTATTAGGGGTTTAGGCGGTGACAGAGTAATGATAACCGAAGACGGAGTTAAAGTAACCGATCTTTCTGCTACTTCCCCAGATCATGCCGTAACAATTGAACCTTTTAGCTTGGATAAAATTGAAGTGATTCGCGGTCCGAGAGTTTTGATTAAAACTCCAATAACAATCGGTGGTGTTGTTAACGTTGTTAGAAATGAAACTCCTGTTGAAATACACAACCAGGTTTACGGAATTGCAGGTATCTACGGAGAATCTGCAAATGACGGTTATCTTGGTTCACTTATTTCGGAAATTCCATTCAAACCGGTTGTTGTAAGATTAGAAGGAAGCCGTAGAAAAGTTAATGACTTAAAAACACCAATTGGGAAGTTGAATAACTCTTATGCTGAAAACTATAATTGGAGCATTGGCGGAAGTTATTTCCCATCATTCGGAAGAATTGGAACATCCTACAGGGATTTTACTCTTAGTTATGGAATTCCCGGCGGATTTATCGGTGCGCACCCAAACGGTGTTGATATCGAAATGTATAGAAGACAATTTAACGTAAATTCTAAAATCAATTTACCATTTAAAAATTTTGAAAATATTGAAGTTCATTTAAGTCATGCTATCTATCGCCACAAAGAATTTGAAAAAAGCGGTTTAATCGGCTCGGAATTTAAAGTGAAAAGTTACTTGGGTCATATCCATACCAATTACCGCGGTTTCGGTTTTTTGAGTAATGGTACATTCGGTGTTTCTTCGCAGTACAGGGATTTTGATATCGGCGGTTTTGTGTTCACTCCACGTTCAAACTCGCTGAACTTATCAACATACGTATACGAATCGTTCAATTATAACAACTTCAGTTTTGAATTTGGAGCAAGGTATAATTACGATAGAATTACGCCGGAAGAAGAAAAACCGAATGCTAAAATCGGTCATATTAGAGAAAGGGAATTTCATACTTACTCGCTTTCGTTTTCTGCACTTTATACATTAACTAATATTGTTCACTTCGGGATAAATATTAATAAGTCGTCTCGTGTACCGACAATAGAAGAATTATATTCTGAAGGACCTCATCTTGCCGCATACTCTTATGAAACCGGTAATCCTAATCTTGAAGATGAAAGAGGATGGGGAACAGAGTTTTTTGTTTATCAGTATTTTAGTGATTTGTTTTTCCATCTAAATATATTCAGAAATGATCTAACCTATTA
>DSBF01000451.1 GCA_011049495.1 Ignavibacteria bacterium | reverse complement strand
GATGAGATTAGAAATTCAACGACAAATTATTTTTGTCATTTCTCGAATCTCAAATTTGATAGATTATTTGTCCCGGGTTGTGCCTAAATATCTAATCAAATTCAGTTTTTAAGGATCGACTAAATAACTTCTTTTGTCATAATTTCTTCTACCAGAGTTTCTCTAGACATTTTATCCTTCAAAATAATTTTTCTGGCATAATCTCTTTCCGAAATAATGCCAACTAAAGAATTACCCTCAAAAACAGGCAAAGCCCCAATACCCTTTTCTGCCATTAACTGCAACGCAGCAAATACGGTTTGCTTTGATGAAATTGAATAAATTTCATGCCCTTTGTTGTCTAATATTTGTTTAATAGTTGCCATCATTACCTCTAAAATTTTGTGCTGATAATATGATAAAAGCGGACTTAAAGTAAGAATTAAAATTATATCATACAAGATATATTTACAAAAAACTTTTTTTTATTGAATCCGATTATAAATTTATTTTGCAAAAAAATTCTTAAATTGCTTTCGATAAGCAAACAAATCTCGAAATTAATTGAGGGTGCGTTATGAAAAAAATAATTTTTGGACTAGTTGTAATATTCTCATTTTCAACTTTGCTAACCGCACAAGAAATGTTAAGCGGTCAATGGAGATTAACACCAAGCGATCCCGGTTTCTCATTAAATGCTGGTAATGGTGACAGAATTATGCAAAAGGAAATAAGATTTGCTAAACCTTTTGAATCAAAGCCTGATGTTAGTGTTATGATTTCATTTTTAGATATCGATAAAAATCAAAACATTCGCTACGATGTAAAAGCAATTAGCGTTTCCCGTGATGGTTTTGTTATTAGAATTAAAACATGGAGTGACACAAAAATTTTCGGTATCGGCGGCTACTGGTTTGCCGAAGCAGAAAAATTAGAGATTAAGAAAGAAGAAATCCAAGTCGGTCAAACTATTGAATTAAAAAATGTTTTCTTTGCATTCAACAAATGGGATTTGCTGCCGGAGTCTTATCCTGAATTAAACAAAGTTGTTGAGTTCCTCAATGAAAACCCGACTGTTGAAATTGAATTAGCCGGTCATACTGACGATATTGGTGCAGATGCTTACAATATGGAACTCTCCGATAAAAGAGCTAATTCCGTTAAAGCTTATTTAGTTGCGCAAGGTATTAGTGAAAGCAGATTAAGAGCAAAAGGTTACGGAAAAACAAAACCAATAGCTCCAAACGAATATGATTGGGGTCGTGAGAAAAACAGAAGAGTCGAGTTTACTATTTTGAAAAAGTAAGTCATAAAATCCCGGGATTTTAAAAATCCCGGGGTTTTTGTTTACTCTAAATAAACACCAAACAAAGTAGCATACATCATTCTGTAAACATCGGTATTATCAAAATTCAATTTCATAAGATGAGCATTTAGCCCGGCAGCTTTAGCAATAACGCCGCCGTAAAGATCAGAAGAAGAACTCCAAACAATTGCAAACGGGAATGTGTTTCCGTTTTTATCAGGAGCAGAAATAAAAGGTTTTGACCCTGCACCGTTAATTCCATCCATTGGAGCTCCGTTTCTATCTGTTAGTGGAAGATTTTCATTTCTATTCATTCTTTCTTCCGGGTTTCCGAGTACACCCATACCGCCTGCTTCACTATCTGATGCTGTAATTACAAGTGTATTCGGGTTTTTCTGAATATAGTCTAACGCAAACCCAAATGCTTCATCGGCTTTTTTATGAGCAGTTAAATTACCTATTGCATTATTTTTATTTGCAAAATTATCAGTAGCTTCTTCTTCAGCTACAAGAAAAAATTGTTTCCCGTTTGAGGAAAGGATTTCAACCGCAGCTTCTACCATTTCCTTAAAACTTGGGGCTGATTCTTTATAAAGCGGTAAACCGAGTTCAATCAATTCTTCTTCCGGTCTGTCATTAAATGTATTATGCTCAGCAAAAACACCGAGTACTTTTTCAACATTCCGTGGTAAGTTCTCAAGTTGATATTTATCGTAAATAATTTCATAACCAAGTTCTTTTGCTAGCTCAATTAAATTGAGTCCATCTGTTCGCTTTCCATTTTCGGTATGAACACCTGATACACCCTCAGGGAGCAACCATTCTTCACCGCCCGAAAAAATCAAATCTGCACCGGATTCAATTACTTTTTTAGTAATTTCTTCACTATTGCGTCTACTTTCGGAACTTGCAACAAAGACAGCACTACCTGGCTCTACAATTGTACCTGTATTTATAATACCTACACGAATACCTGCATCCATAGCTTCATGCATGATAGATTTATTTTTTCCAGAAAGTGATGTAACCGGTTCGGTTCCATCCATACCATAAGAATCCTGTTCAACTTTTACTCCATATGCGTGAACAGTTGCACCCGAATGTGAACTAATACCTACAGAGTTTTTCATATGCCCTCTGTAGAATCCAACATGTTCAAATCTATCCCAGTTTAACATTCCGTCAGGTCCTTCAAAATAAATTCGTGTTGCATTCCACGTTGCCAAACCTGTTCCATCGGGATGAATAAATATTACGTTGCCGGTGTTAATTCTTTCTTGTGAACAACTTACAGTAATAAACAAAAGAATGATTATTAATATTATTTTTTTCATAAGAACCTCATTGAGTTATTTCAAAGATTGATTTCGAAAATTATTGTACAAAAGATAATAAATTCTACCGCCCAATTCAGGATAGAATGGGAACAGAAAAAACTTTTTAATATAATTTTATTATACAAGCAGTACTGCGATTGCAAATACATCAACAATAATAAGAGTTAATGAGACTTCTTCTTTTTTTCCGCTTAGTATTTTCAATAATGTCCAAGTTATCAATCCCCATACAATTCCTTGAGTAATTGAATATGTAACAGGAATTAAAATTATTGCAAGAAAAGCCGGTATTGCTTCATCATATTTCAGCCACTCGATTTTCGAGACCGGGTTCATCATAAACACACCTACTAATACTAATGCCGGGGCAGTTGCAATTGAAGGGACAACAGAGAGAATAGAAGAAAAAAACATAAACGGTAGAAAACAAAGTCCGGCAACAATAGCAGTTAAACCGGTTCGCCCTCCTTCTTTGATTCCCGCAGCAGACTCAATATAACTTGTACCGGCACTTGTTCCGAGTAAACCAGAAATTGTAGTTGAAACAGCATCGGTTAATAACGACTCTTTTATGTTACGCGGTTCACCGTCTTCATCTTTTAAGTCAGCGGCTTCAGCAACACCGATAAATGTTGAAAGACTATCAAATAAGTCTGTAAAGAGAAAAACGAAAATTACCGGGATAATTGATAATGCCAACGAACCGATCAAGTCTAATTGAAATAGTAAACTAAAATCAGGTGAAGAAAGAATTCCGCTCCATGAAACAATTGTTGCAGTTCCGAAAAGTTCGGTTGCATCACCCCAAATTCTTCCAATAGGAATAGATAGAACTGTTGTAAAAGCAATGCCAATTATTAAGGCACCTTTAATATTTTTCATAACAAAAAAGGAAGTAACAACTAATCCAATTAAGAAAGTAATTGTAATTGAATTCAATCCCCCGAAAGAAACGAGAGTAGCAGGGTTGGCAACAACAAATTTTGCGTTTTCCAATCCGATCAAAGTTATAAACAGTCCGATACCTGCAGCTACTGCTGATCTAATTTGTTTGGGTATTGCCAACGCTACCGCTGTGCGAACATTAAATATTGATAAAATTAAAAAAACAATTCCCGACCAAAAAACTGCACCGAGTGCAACTTCCCATTTAACACCCATTCCAAGAACAACGGTGTATGCAAAGAATGCATTAATGCCCATACCGGGTGCAATTACAATGGGATTTTTTGCATATAACCCCATCATTATACTCGAAAATGCGCTCACTAAAATTGTAGCGGTAAGTACTCCCGAAAAAGGAAGACCTGCTGCACTAACAATTGAAGGGTTTACAACGATAATGTACATGGTTGCAAGAAATGAAGTAATACCCGCAATTATTTCCGTTTTGAAGTTAGTTTGGTGCTTATCAAATTCGAAGTAATTTTGCATAAACTCCTATAACTTATTTATTAGATGAATAAATTTAGCTATTTATCGAATAATTTTTGCTTAATTCCATATATTTCTTCAAAGGAATCATCAAATAAATAATTTCCAATT
>DSBF01000235.1 GCA_011049495.1 Ignavibacteria bacterium | reverse complement strand
GTGTGATTTCATAATTACTTATCTCTTTATTTTTTTTCAGGTGTTTAATAAGTTCATTTCTGTCCTTTTTGTTTTGATAAATAGAATGGAGCTTGTGTAGATTGATATCTTCAAGGGAATCAAATCCCAATATTTTTAGAAATGCCGGATTACAGTCAATCAATTTTCCATCTATTGTAGACAAAAAATCACCGGATAAATCTTTCTCAAAAAATTCACGGTATTTTTTTTCGCTCTGCTTTAGTGCAGTTTCGGCTTCTATTCTATCGGAAATATCTCTAATTAATCCTATAAATCCCGTTACATTACTTTTAAAGTCTCTTAGGTAAAAAACACCCGTTTCACCCGGGAAAACCGAGCCATTTTTTCTTTTATAATTAACAGTATAAAGAAAAGGTTCTTTACCATAATGTTCTTTTAAGGCTTTCCCCAACTCGAGAAATTGTTCCTCATTTTCATAAATAGTTAATGTTTTCTTACCAATAATCTCTTCAGATGAGTAACCGAAGATTTCTGTAAATGCCGGGTTACAACTGATAATGTTACGTTCAGTATCAGCAACAAGGATGGCGTCTCTGATACAATAGAATAAATTTTTATAGCGTTCTTGGCTTTCAAGTAAAGATTTCTCAGCTGATACTCTATCTGTAATATCAATCATCTGTGCAATGCCGCCGATAACATTCCCTTCTTCATCTTTCCAAGCGCTGACTGAAATGCTTACATGTATATCTGCACCATTTTTACATTTTCTTACGGTATGAAAATCAATTACGTTTTCGCCTTTCAGCGATTTAGTTAATAACTCTTCAAATTCTTTTTTACGGTCTTTAGGAATTATTGGATTTTGTTTCCCGATTATTTCGGATTGTTTCCAGCCGAATATTTTTTCTGCGGCTTTATTCCACAAAATAACTTTGCCGCTTGCATCAACTGCAATTATTGAGATGGGAGAATTTTCGAGAATGTTCTCTAAATAGATATTCTTACTCTTCTCACTTTTCATACGAGAAAGATAATATTTATTTGTGCTTATTTGTATAATTATTTATATGATACATTAATATCAATCTATCCATATCTTCTATTTAGCCTGTTGATTCGAACTCTTTATCTACCGGCGTTGAAGCAATATGGTTAACATAATTGCTCAATGTTTTATGCGCAACACCAACCATCAATTCCAAAATTTGTTCTTTGGAATACCCTGCTGATAAGAATGAATCTATTTCTGTTTCGGAAACCCAGCCTCTTTTATCGATGACGTTTTTCGTAAATAATCGTAATGTTTGCAGTTTAGAATTCTCAAGCGATTTTCCCTCTAACAAATCAGATAATATTTCTTCTGGAAAATTCGAGAGCCGGTCAAAATAACTATGAGCTGCTACACAGTAAGTGCAGTCATTTACTTGGTTGATTGTCATTTCAATTATTTCTCTTTCAACTGGAGTGAATGAAGTTTCGTTAAATAATTTTCCCATTTCCTTATATGCCATTAACAAAACCGGTGACTCAGCCATTATTGCGTGCATATTCGGAATAAAACCCGCCCCATCTTTAGATTGTTTTAACATTTCTTTTGATTTTTCCGGCGCAGTTTCCAACGTGTGGATTGTGAATTTGTGCATTTTATTTTCCTTAATATATATTGATCATCTGTGCTCTCGATACGCTCTGCCTTCGGCAGACAAGTCCGCTACTCGAGCACCGCTACTTCTAATGGTTATCGAGCCTGTCCGCCATCTTTTTGGCGGGTAGTCCCGTGTTTTCTACGGGACGTATCGAGAGAACCGATATTAAAACGTAACCACCTTCACATCAGATTTTAGAAAATCCGTAAGCGGTTCGCACATGTATTTAACTTCTATTCCCAGTTCTTCCAATTTACCGGCAACTCCGTATTGATCAGCGCAGGCTTTACATGCTTCAACAATGATTCCTAATTCTTGCATCTCTTTAATTTCTTTTTGTATTTGTTCGTTTTCACTTGTTAGTTTTGACGATGGTCCTCAAATAATCAGATTAATCGATTTCCACCAATCATTCTTCATAGAACCTTTTGCATACATAAAGACCATTTTAGTTGCAACATCGGGATCGCTGGAAGTCCATAGAATCACTAAAGTATCTTTTTGTTCATTCATTTCATTTAACTCCTCGTATTTTGCAAAGTTTTGTTCCGGGTAATCGGTTTGATCGAAGGTTTTTCCTATCGAGAAACTCCAAATAAGAAAAAACATAATAGCCAATATTTTATTTTGCATGGCAGCCTCCTGCTATCTTACTGAAATATTTTTTTATAATATCCGTTGATTTCTCTGTGGAACAAAAGAAAGGACACAGATCTCACGGAGAAGCACTGAGTACTACTGAGAGTTAATTTTCAACCCAGTTAGTTATTTCGTTAAAACTGATATGGTCGCTAAAATCTTTACCATAGTATGTATGCTCAATAATTCCTTCTTCATTTATAAGAAAATCGCCGGGCAAGGTATTATCATCTTTCAATGCCTTAAGAGAGAAAAACCCATTTGTAAAAATTCTGAACACGACGTTGATTCTAAACATAGCTTTTATTTTTCCGACTAAGGATTTTTCCAATCCATATTTTGAATAGTAAATTTTCTTTGGATCCGGAATGATAGGGAAAGGCGGGTTTTGTTTACCCGCATATTTGAGAATTTCTTCTCTTTCGGACATAAAGAACGCAATAATTTCCAATCCTTTTTCCCTAAAGTGATTCGCTTTTTTGATTACTTCATGCATTCGAAGATTACAAAACGGACAAGATGCACCCCGATAAAATGTAAGTAATATTTTTTTTCCACGATAAGATTTCAAGTTAATTACATTCCCTGATATATCTTCTGCATAAATTTCTATTGCTTTTTGATCTTTAGTTAGTTTCATATTTTCTTTTCTTAATGAATTGCGAAAATTATTTAAGCTGTTCTAATGCTACAGTTACAAAATCATTTAATTGTCTCTTAGTTAAATTTTTTGAAGCAATTGAAACTCCCTGCATTACGCCTAATAAATAATTTGCATATTGATCGACATTTATATTTGATGAAATTTCTTTTTTGTCGATAGCGGTTAGAATAATTTCCTTCATCATTTCTCGTATAAAGTTATAATAGAGATCGATTTCCTTTGCGATTTCTAAATCTTTATTCCCCATTTCGGCTGCAGTATTTACAACCAAACACCCTTTCACATACTGACTTTTATTTTTAGCATTGCCAGACCTCAAAAGAAAATTTTTTAATTCCGCTAAACTTGCATCCGGTTTAAGCAATTCTTTATAAACATTTTCTTTTACATACTCACGATATTTTTTTATTGACTTAAGGAATAATTCTTTTTTGCTGTTAAAAGAAGAATAAATCGAGAACTGATTGATGCCCATTTCTTTTTCAAGAAGTCGTATTGAAGTAGCACGATAGCCGTTATTCCAAAAGACATTCATAGCGCTGTTCAGAACAAAATCTTCATTATAGTTTTTGCTTCTTGGCATTTTTGATTCTTTCTGTCTTGTTTATTCTGAAACTAAGCAATTGCTTAGATATATACAAGGAATATTTTTGAGTTTGTAAAATATGAAGTGATTGTGAAATGTAAGGTGGTTCTCTCGATTCATCACGATAAGACTTTGGGGCTGCCTTCTTAGAAGCGAACAAGCAGGTTCGAGAACCCGAAGGTCAATGGTTTTATTGTACATGCCAATGACATTAAGAAAATTTATGGATAAAACAGAGGGATGTTTTTGCAAAACAAATTCAAGACCGGCTCGTTTTAGCCGGTCTGAATGTTGTTATTAGACTTATTTATACTTGCACTTTTTCCCACTTGTTCGGTTCAAAAGCAGCATCAAGCGGAGTTTGTACTATATGATTAATATAATTGCTTAACGTCTTTTGAACAACACCGACTATTACTTCTAATAATTGGGCTTTATTGTATCCGGCAGATAAAAACTCTTCTATATCATTTTCTTCAAGCCAGCCTCTTCTTTCAACAACGGTTTGGGTAAATTTTCTGAGCGCTTCAAGCTTTTCATCCTTAATCGGTTCGCCTGTACGTAATGCTTCAATAATACCTTCATCAATTTTCTGCATTTGTCCCACCGTTGAATGAACAGCCATACAGTAATGACATTCATTTACAAAACT
>DSBF01000572.1 GCA_011049495.1 Ignavibacteria bacterium | reverse complement strand
TGGGCTCTTTACGTGGCTTGGCAAAAATAAATGAAACTCGAAATGAATTCTGGTCCGGCAAATGGACGGTTTATATAGCATCTCAAGAACTTTCGGAAGAAATCAAAGCATTTGCTTTCCCCAATCCCTTCGCACCCGATCGTTCAAAAGTTACAATTCAATATACTATTGGTAATAATAATGCCGAAGTTACAATTAGAATTTTTGACTTCGGAATGAACTTAGTTAGAACGGTAATTCAAAATGCACCTCGAATCGGTGGCATTGAACAAAGAGAGGTTTGGGACGGACGGGATCAAAACGGCAATCTTGTTCCGAACGGTGTTTATTTTTACAGAATCGACCATGGTTCCGATGAACCATTGTATGGTAAAATTATGGTATTAATGTAGAGGTTACATTGAATAAAAAAATAATTTTCATTCTAAGTATAATTTTTACAATCGGTTTACATGCGCAACCTGAATTCAGTAATATTGCAAGTAAACCCGGTGCATTTTCCAGGATGGGATTCGGTGCACGCGGTATTGGTATGGGGAACGCAATGTCAGCTGTAACAACAGGAGAAATTAATTCTTATTATAACCCGGCTTTAAGTTCTTTCCAAAAAGGAAATTCTTTCCATACTTCTTATTCGTTTTTATCGTTGGATAGGAATCTAAATTTTGTAAACTTTACAAGAAATTTTGGAAGTATTGAAGAAGGAAGAGCTGTACCGGGTGTTACAATAGGTATAATTAATGCGGGCGTTGATGATATTGATGCGCGCGATAGTCAAGGTAATCAATTTGATGCTCTTTCCACCTCGGAGAATCAATTTTTCTTAGGTCTATCAAATCGCTTTTCTGAGAAATTCGCAATTGGTGTTGCATTCAAATTTTATTACTATAAATTGTATGAAGATGTTACGGCTTCAAGTTTAGGTTTTGATGTAGGCGCTCTCTATTTACTGAATGAAAATATTACTATTTCTTTAATGATATCGGATATCAATAGTAAGTATGAATGGGATACATCGGATTTATATGGAGCAAGCGGAAAATCAACTACGGATAAATTCCCTATTATGAAAAAAATTGGTGTGTCTTATAAATTAAATAACCCTAATATCATTGCCGCAATTGAATTTGAAAATAGTAATGCAGAAACAAATTATATCCGGTTCGGAGCCGAGTATAATATATATGAAAACTTATACTTAAGAGGTGGTGTTGATAGAATTGATATTGGAAATTTTGATATTCCCGTTAAACCTGCATTAGGATTTTCTTATTTTCATTCTCTTGGTTTTGGTGTTGTCGGTTTTAATTACGCATTTGCGATTGAACCTTATTCATCGCATGATCAACATATTGTTGGACTAAACATTAATTTCTAAATTATGATTATGAAAAAAATACTTTTTATACTATCGGTTTCTTCCTTACTTTTTGCTCAAACAGCAGGGTCATCAGGATTATCTTTTTTGAAGATCGGTTTTAATGCAAGAAATATTGCTATGGGTGACTTTGGTGTTGCTACGGCTAATGATGTCAGTGCACTTTATTATAACCCCGCATTGATTGCCGATTATGTCTCTCCTCAACTTACTTTTACTCATAATCAATGGATGGGGGATGTAACGAGTGAATTGTTCGGTGCAAGTTTTCCTTTATTCGGTCTTCCTTTTGCAGTTGGTGTAAATACAACATCAATTTCTGGTTTTGAAGTAAGGAGCAGACCGGGCGAGGCAGAGTCAACTTTTAATGTCCATTATTTTTACGGAAGTCTTTCAACCGGTTTTTATGTATCAGAAAATATTTCAGTTGGTTTAACCGCGAAAATTCTGTATGAAAGTTTGTTCTCGGACGATGCAAGCGGTTTAGGATTTGATTTTGGTATACGATATAAAAATATTATTGACGATCTCGATCTTGCTGCTTCTTACAGTAATGTCGGCTCTATGAATAAACTACGAAATATCGAGACTGAATTACCGACTGATTTACGAATTGGTGCTGCTTATAATTTCCATTTACAACAGGTAAATTCAAATGTTATAATTACCGGCGGAATGCAGCAGTATACAAAAACCGATGATACTCATTTTCATTTTGGTGCCGAAATATTTTATGATAATTTAGTGGCATTACGCGGCGGTTATATGACTGGTTATGAATCGAAAGGAATGACAGCCGGTTTTGGATTGTTGTGGAATAATTTTAATATCGATTATGCATTTGTTCCGTTTGATTATAGTCTCGGTGATTCGCATATTATTTCTTTAATGTATACGTTCTAATTTTTGTAATAAACAAAACCTTCAACGTTATTGCCTTAATTAACGACGAGTAAACGTTGAAGGTTACTAGCATCAGAAAAGTTCAAGATATAATACTTATAAAACTTACTCATACTTGAAGATTATTCATTGAACTAAATAATTGAGTTAATTTTCTTTATTTTTACCAATCACAAAAACAACTCTTATTCTAATGGCTATCGAAATTGTACCTTACAGCGAAGAATGGAAAGAAGAATGGGATCAATTCGTTCTTAAATCAAACAACGGAACTATGTTCCACATGCAGAAGTTTTTTGATTATCACACTCCGGGCAAGTTTAATTTCAATCACCTAATGTTCATAGAAAAAGGAAGAATTGTTGCTTTATTACCCGGTGCCAGAATAAACGATTCGTTTGAATCGCCAATTGGCGCAAGTTACGGTTCTATTGTTACAGAGGACTTGAAATTCAGCAGGGCAATGGAATTAGTTAGTTGTTTAATCGATTACGCCCAAAAGGAAGGCATTAAAGAAATTGAATTAACTTCAGCACCGAGAGTTTATGAAAGATATCAAAATGAAAATTTAGACTTCGCTTTACTTTGGTCGGGTTTTAAGTATAAACTTCATTACATATCAAGCGCAATAAAACTTGATAAGGAACGAGATATAATTTCAAGGTTTCAGGCAACAATTCGGCGTAATATTAGAAAAACATTCAAAGAAGATGTAAGAGTTGAAATCAATGAACGGTATGACGAGTTCTATCCGATACTTGTTGATAACAAAGCTCGGCATAATGTTAAACCAACTCATACTTACGAGGATTTATTACGTTTGAAAGAATTATTGCCGGATCGTTTAAAGCTCTTTATGGTTTATGTTGATGAGAAGCCGATCGGAGGTTCGGTTATGTTTTATCCTAATGAAATTGTCGGACTCTGTTTTTATAACATGCTCCTTTATGAATACGAAAAATATAAACCGATACAACGTGTGATGTATGAAGTTGTTAAAGATGCTACCGAAGCAGGTTATCAATATGTTGATATCGGTGTTTCTCAAGATACATCAGCTGAAAACCCGATGACCCCGGCTATGAGTTTGATTGAGTTCAAAGAAAAGTTTGATGCAAAAACGGTTATGAGAAATACTTTCCACATCAAATTATGAAAACTGTCAACCGGATAGTTTGATGAAAAAAATATGCATATCATTCTTAGGAAATCCTTTTCATGATTCACGTATTACCAATCTCAAAAAATCTCTCGAAGAAAATAATTGTAAAGTAAAAGTAATCGGATTTGATTGGACAACTCCGGGTTTCAAAACTTATCGCGATGATGATACAGTTGTATATAAATTACGAAAGACAAAATTTTCGCTATGGTTTTATGGTACTTTCAAATTATTGTTACTATTTGAACTCTTCAAAGTAAGAGCAGATATATATTTTGCAGAAGAGATTTATTCACTCCCTTATGTCAAATTTAGAACTTTCTTCGGAAGAGGAAAAGTATACTACAATAGCCGCGAACTTTATGCGTTCCTCGGCGGACTCCGTAATCGTAAATTTATTCAGAAGATATTTACATTTATTGAAAAAAGATTAATTCATTATGTCGATTTGGTATTAACTACAGGGGAGATGGATTCCGATTTCCTGTTTAATTTTTATGGTATAAAAAATACTCTTGTTATAAGAAATATTCCCAAGTTAAAAACACCGGGTAAAAAAATAAATCTTCACGAAAAGTTATCAATCAGTCCCGGCACTAAAATTTTACTCTACCAAGGAGTTCTTATTGATGGGAGAGGTATAGAACTTGTAATTGAAAATCTTTCAAGAATAGAAAATTCTGTTTTTGTTTTATTAGGAGACGGTGATAGAAAAACTAAATGGCAAAAGTT
>DSBF01000158.1 GCA_011049495.1 Ignavibacteria bacterium | reverse complement strand
GTTTCATTATTGTATTACATTTTGTATCTTTGTGCCCTTGAAATACCTGTAATATTAGGGGTAACGTATTTACTGAGAGTGAGTTAAATTTTTTTGTTATTTTTAAAAACATAGGGCCTTGAAAATCAAAAAGATTGTTATTTCGCAACCAGAACCCCAAAGCGAAAAATCGCCGTATAATGAATTGTCGGAGAAATATGGGGTTCATTTAGATTTCCGCCCATTTATACACGTTGAAGGGGTAACTTCCAAAGAGTTTCGTCAGCAGAAAATCAATATCCTTGATCACTCTGCTGTAATTTTTAATAGCAAAACTGCTATTGATCATTTTTTCAGGATTTGTGAAGAATTGCGAATAGCCGTTCCTGAAACCATGAAGTATTTCTGCATCACTAAATCAATTGCCCATTACCTGCAGAAGTACATAGTGTACAGGAAAAGGAAAATCTTTTTTGGCGATAACACCTTTAAGGAACTACTGGAAATAATCATTAAGCATAAGGACGAAAAATTTCTATTACCACTTTCCGACTCTCATAAACCTGAAATACCTAGGGCATTAACAAGAGCCAAGATAAATTACACCAAGGGGATATTCTATAAAACAGTAAGTAGCGATTTGTCTGACCTTAAGCCATTTCCTTACGATATGATAGTGTTCTATAGCCCAAATGGAATAAAATCGCTATTCGATAATTTCCCCGATTTTCAACAGAACGATATAGCTATTGGCGCCTTTGGCGATACCACTGCAAAAGCAGTGAAAGATGCGGGACTAAGGCTCGATGTTAAGGCCCCAACCGATGCGTTTAAAAGCATGACCCAAGCCTTAGATCACTTTTTAAAAGAGCAATCAAAGAAAAAGTAAAATAACAGGGGGGATGCTAACCCCCTTTTTTATATGCCATTAACTCTTAAGAAAAAGAATATAATACATTTGGAGAACGAGGTTAACTCGCTGTTAAAATCGGAGTTATCTCGTTTCCACTATCCCTTAAAGCTAATATACCAAGTAGAAGATAGAACCCTAAATAATATTAATGAAAACCCCAATTTCAAGGTAATATTTATAATTCCTAAGCGGTATTTAAAAAAAGCTTGTAAGAGAAACCTGGCAAAACGCAGGCTCAAGGAGGCCTTTCGGATTAATCAAAACTTACTTAAACATTTCAAGGAAAGCGGAAAAACGGTTTACCTTGCGTTTATCTATGTTTCGGCCGAGGTAGTTTCTTTTAAACAATTGAAATCGTCAGTTGTTAAACTGATAACTGATCTTAAATAAAATGAATTTTATTGAATTCCTAAAGAAATTGTGGAAATACGCGTTAAAGCTTTTAGCCTACATACCTATTCTTTTAATAAAACTTTACCAAATATTTTTATCGCCATACCTGCCTAACAGCTGCAGGTTTACACCTACCTGTTCAGCCTATAGTGTCGAAGCTTTGAAAAAACATGGTTTTTTTAAAGGATTATGGTTGTCGGTAAGGAGAATTTCCCGATGCCACCCCTGGGGTGGTCATGGATACGACCCCGTTCCCTAGGCTTTTTTTAGTATAATCCTAAAGGTTGATCCAACACCAAGTTCCGAATGCAAAACAAAGATTTTACCTGAGTGATATTGTTCAATAATACGTTTTGCCAAACTTAGCCCTAATCCCCAACCTCGTTCTTTTGTGGTGTAACCAGCCCGGAATATCTCTTTTTGCTTTCTCTTTTCAATCCCTTTACCTTGGTCTTTTATGTCAATAATAACATTGTTTTTTTCAGTAGTTGTTACTACAGTAATAACTCCTTTTCCATGCATAGCATCAACAGAATTTTTTAGAAGATTTTCCAAAACCCAACCCAGCAGTATGTAGTTTGCTTTAGCATATATTGGATTGCCGGGGCTGAAGTTGAAAGTTATTGTCCGTGGACATCTTTTACTCTGGTAGTTTATTGTATCAGAAATTAAATTAGTAACATCAATGCTATCGAGATTTGGTGATGAACCAATCTTTGAGAATCGGCTAGCAATGGTTTCAATTCTTTTTACATCTTTTTCAAGTTCAACTATAACTACATCATTGGGGTATTTTTCCGAGAGTAGCGATGAGCAAGCCATTAGCGATGAGGTAGGTGTACCAAGTTGATGCGCTGTTTCCTTAGCCATACCGAGCCATATTAGGTTTTGTTCCGATTTACGTGCCTGGCCGTAGGAGTAAAACGCTATTCCTATAAAGAAAGTAATTATAATAAGCTGAATGTAAGGATAATAATTAAGTTTTTTTAAAGTTAAACTATTAAAATAGTATACATAGTTCTTAGAGCCATCGGGCAGCTCAATCGTTATTGGTTCATGCTCCGCCTTCATCTTGTTCAGAAGGTTCGAAAAATAAACTGAATCCTGTGACTCAGGTAATTCAATATTACGAAAACCAATAACTTTGCCATCTTCATCGGTCAGTATTACTGGTACTGTCCGGTTGTTTTGAACTATCTCAAAAATCAATGAAAAGTCCTCACACGTACCCGATTCGATTGAAATGTATTTAACGGCATTAGCCCATAGGTCAATTTTTTGCCGCTCTTCCTGCTTTAGTTCCCTTACAAAACGATTTGTAAAATAGATTGTAATAAACGATACGGTAAGTGCCGCAATTATTAGCGTTAACAGAAACTTATTTCGTGGACTAAGTATTTTCATGTTACTCGTTCTTTAGGGTATCAATTTGCTCGTCCCACTCCAGCTTGTAGCCTTTCTTTACATTATTAACAGCATTTCCTTCAACTTTTATTTGAGGTCTATTTTGTATAGCAACGCTATCGATTTGAATGGTATTGTGTGTTCCGGTTTCAAAGCTTTTTTTATTTATCCATTCTATCCCATAGTCATTATTTTTACCAAAGAGCCTTAAGTATAAATTGATAGATCCATCTGTAGATGAATGAAAATCAATCTTATCGGTTTTCACAAACTTTCGTTTTAACAAATTACTTACGTTAATCCTAGCAATATACTCATATCTATTGTCAAAATCGTGAACCCCCGAAATATTCATAAGCAAAACATTGGATTTTATATCCATTTTAGGAATAATAATTTTACGATTTTCAATAGTAATCTTGTTTTTCAAGGTGTCAAATGCAATAACTTTTACCTGCTCCAGGTTAAGCCATTTGGCTAATCCTTTAATTCTATTCATCCCTTTTAGTTTTCCGTGAACCACTTGAACATCAGAGAAAAGTTTAAGGGTGCCCATGTCAGCATAGCCTTTCTCATTTTTTTGGAATTGCATATTCATTAAGCCTTTAAATCGTCCAGAAAGATTATCGGATGTTATGTAGCTTTGACCCCAATTATCGAAATTTTTGAAAACATTTTCAATTGATACATTACTAACCCAAAGGTTGGTGTGAACTATGTTGCCATATGATTTATATTTTCCTGAAATATTGCCATCGAAACAATCGGCAGTAAAGTAATCAACTGAAATGGTGTCGCTTATAATTAGTCCGTTTGCTTTAAGCTTTTTTAGTTTTAAGCTATTGTATGTAGCCTCATTAAAATTGAGTGTAAACAACATTTTTGGTATAGTAATACCATTGGTGGCGCTGTCGTTTGAGTTTTTGGTGATTAAATGAACTATCTCATTGTAATCTATATGATTACCATAGAGGTGTATGTTTGGAGAATATTTTTTTTGAGTAAACGATTCCAGAAAAGAGGATTGGCTTATATTAAAGTTTACATCTGTTGAGTTCGATTTAAAATATCCTTCAATTTTTAAATCGTTATCAATTGCGATTGTTCCTTTTGCCAATAGTTGATTCAACGAAACGCCTTTCTTGTTTTCAAAAATTAAATCGGATTTCAGGAGTATTGGGTTAATATGTTCTGTTTTTGGGGAGTATGAAAGTAGGGCTTTGAATTGGCCTGTTGTTTCAATATCAATTGCAGGATTTTGTATGCTTAAAACGTGGCTAACATACCCTTGAGTTAAAATTAATAGGCTGTTAAGGCCTTTTACTTTTGCATTTAATTTAACTGTAGCATTACTGGTTTCAATGGAAGCCCTTGGAACATAGCTGTAGTGTTTTGAAAAATTGTCAGTTAGTAAAGTATAGCCTTCCAAATTAGTTATGGTGCTCACTTCATTTTTTGTAAACCATTTCAATCTATTGCTATTATACTTAGCCTGAAGG
>DSBF01000262.1 GCA_011049495.1 Ignavibacteria bacterium | reverse complement strand
TTGATATACTAAAATTATTGAATTGATTGAGAATTTTAACACAGCCTCTTTAGTCGTGGAGGAACAATAAAGTAAACTTAATAAAACCGTTTTAACGGTTTATTTTGTTTAGGTAACCTTTACTTCATAAGGAATTTGTTTAAATATGATTCCTTCTTTACGCAGTCTGCTTAAACTTAACCGCGTTCCTTCACCAAAAATAATTTTTTGTCCGCTATATTTAGGCAAAGATTTTAAGATACTACTTGTTAACATATTTCCGCCATTAATTGTTTTATCCCCCATGATACCGTTATACAATAGGTAATATGCAGTATTGTCGTATATCCCGATTAGCGGAGACTTAATTATTTTTTCCGGAAGCGGCTGCCCGGTTTCCGAAAAGAATATATGTCGCGCTAAATCTTCAAACTTTACTTCTTTATTTACATTACCGAATTCATCAAAGAGTGGTTTGGTTAATTTGCAGTATCTGAATCCACCGCCCAAACCTTCTACTTTTTCAGTTCCGCCTTTTGGCTTTTCTACTTCGTAGCCGCTAATAACTCTTTTTACTCTTTCGGCTGTTACTTCTTTACAAATGTTCTCTTCTAATTCAACAAGTATGAACTTTCTATTCCCTCCTTCTTTTTTGTTTAAATCCAGCACTGCATGTGCTGTCGTGCCTGAACCTGCGAAGGAATCAAGAATAATAGAATCTCTATCACTTATCATTCTAACTATTCGTTTAATTAATTCAACATTTTTCTCCCCATTTGGAAAATTCCATTTAAAACCTGCTTCTTGAAGGTCTGTCCAATTCGTATCAAGCATAGTAATATTTGATTCTTCAAGCCGATATTGTGGTTTCCCAGAACGAGGATTTGGTCTTAACAATTCCTTATTAATCATCTCCATCGCTCGATTTTGGGAATACATCCAATGTCTATTCTTGGGGGGTTTAAAACCAAACAACTCATATTCCATAGTTGGTCTTATTCCAGGAGCATCGAAGGCATGCCAGCGAACTTTTTTTTCTTGAATCTTTGTTGGTGGATCAATCAGAGTTCTATTTGATTTAGAATAAAACAGAATACTATTGTGACCAAAATTAGCACTCTTAACTTTTTCTCTTTCTTTTATATTTTTCTTAACCCTTGATACAACAAAAGTGTTTCTGTAATTACTTGAACCGAAAACTTCATCGAGAAGTAACCTGCAATTACTTTCTTCATTATAATCGACACTAATAAAAATGCCCCCATCTTCGCTAAGCAATCTTCTAAGCAACTGCAAACGGGGGTACATCATGCAGAGCCATTTATCGTGGCGGGAGAGGTCTTCGCCTTCTCTTCCAACAACTTCGTTTAACCAACGTTTAATTTCGGGGGAGTTTACGTTATCGTTGTAAATCCATTTTTCGTTCCCAGTGTTGTACGGGGGGTCTATATAAATACATTTAACCTTTCCAGCATAATAAGGCAGCAACGCTTTTAATGCGTGGAGGTTATCTCCCTGCACAATTAAATTACCTTCTTCGGGATCACCAACGGATAAGTTATTATCACATTTTAATAGTCTAAAAGGAATTTCGTTATGATGATTTTCAACTGCTTTTTTACCGATCCAGTCTAAAGTAGGCATGAATTTAAAAATCAGTGATTGAATGCTAAAATATAACTAATTATAAACAAAACGAGAAAACCGTTAAAACGGTTTTGTCGGCTATAGTCTTTCTTTAGGTGCCCACGAATGAAGTCGTGGGCTGCCAATGATTAATGAAATTACAATATGATATAATTTTTGAACCGCCGATATTATTTCTCTATATTTGTGCTTTATTTTATGAAAGTAGACCTCTCAAAATACAAACACATAATATGGGATTGGAACGGAACAATTCTTAATGATCTTGATATGTGCGTTAAGATTATAAATGAACTTCTCGATCAATATGAAATGAGTACAATTACTGCCGAGCAATATAAAGATGTTTTTACGATCCCGGTTGAAAATTACTATAAAGCAATAGGCTTTGATTTCGATAAAAAGAGTTTTGCCGTAATTGGTAAAGAATGGATGGATGAATATGAAAGAAGAAAATATGATTCCTCTGAAATTCACCCCGATGCAAAAGCAATAATAAGCAGAATACATCAAAACGGGCAAAGTCAGTCAATACTTTCTGCTTATATGCAGCACACTTTGGAGGAACTTGTCGGTCACTATAACCTTTCAAGTTATTTCGACTATCTTGTCGGAGCCGGTGATATATATGCATACGGTAAAGTTGAACAAGGTAAAATGTTAATGGATAAATTGAATTTGAAAAAAGGTGAATCAATTTTAATTGGTGATACAATACACGATTTTGAAGTTGCAAAAGAAATCGGTGCTGATTGTTTGTTAACAGCCGAAGGACATCAATCTTACGAAAGATTAGCTTCAACCGGCTGCAAAGTTATCCATTCATTAAAAGAACTTGTTTAGCCGGAATTAATTCATCTTACTCTACTAAAGTAAATTTTGTTGAAATTATAAATCTAACTTTTTACAATAGCTTTAAGAATTTCTTTCTCTTGAATAAACAGCAGGTAATAATTGCTATCCATCGCTATCAAGTCAATTATCTCACAGTACAGAAAATTTTCATTTTTTGTTGATTTTTCTTTCCGTTTTAAAGAATTTTGTCTTGGGCAGTTGTTTGAAAATTTTGTGGCTTTCAAAAAAAAGTAAAGACACGGTTTTATCATCTGCCAAATTTTGTATTACAAATTATCGGAGGTTTTTCAAATGGCAGAGCGCGAAACCGGTACCGTTAAATGGTTCAACGCATCAAAAGGATTCGGATTCATTACCCGCGAAAACGGTGACGAAATTTTTGTTCACTTCAGTGCAATTCAATCGGATGGTTATAAGAAATTGGCGGAAGGACAAAAAGTAGAGTTTACCGTTGTTGAAGCAGATAAAGGACCGCAAGCTCAAGATGTTGTTGCCGTAGAGGGCTAACACAGATATCCAACTTAACTAAGCGGCATCAAAAGTGCCGCTTCTTTTTTAATGGGAATAATAGAATGAAAAAACCATGCCTAACCGATTTACCGGAATATTATAGAAGATACATCGAAAAGGTTATCGATAAAGATATTCTTCAATACTTTTCCGAGCAGAAAAATTACGTTATTGATTTTTTTACTTCTATCGGTGAGGAAAAATCGCAATCTAGATACGCCGAAAATAAATGGAGTATAAAACAAATATTAGGTCATTTATGTGATTCGGAAAGAGTATTTATAACACGTGCATTAAAATTTGCTCGTAATGAAAAACAGCCGCTTCCCGGATTCGATGAAAACGATTATGTTAACTCCGCAAATTTTGATGAACTCTCACTAGATATTTTGGTTGATGATTTTAAAAAGATGAGAGATTCTCACATCTCTCTTTTTAAAACTTTTAACGATGAAATCCTGGATAGAAAAGGAATTGCAAACAATACCGAATATTCTGTTTCGTCAGTTTTATTTATAATGGCGGGACACGTAGATCATCATATAAAGGTTATCAAAGAAAAATATCTTGCTTAACTCACAAAAATAGAAGCCGGGTAATCATAAACCCAAGTCTTAAATCACCGTCATCGAAAGATTTATCCGCTCCCGATAAGAATTGTGTTTGATTTAACTCAGTACTGTTGCTTAAGAATATTTTAAAGAAATGTCCCCCGGTTTCAATTTCCAATTTTCTATAAATCTGGTTATCTGTAAGATCGTCAAGTGATTGTAAATACATGTAACCGTCAATATGGTTTGTAACACCATCAAAATTCTCAAGCGGTGCATTCGATATAAATTTAACGAGGTTATCCTTCGATTTATTCACATGATATTCTTTGGGATAAACATTCGAGGTAAGGGTATGCGTTTTATGTAGTTTTTCCTTGAAGGTTGCTTAGATGGCTAGCAACGTTGAAGATCAAAAACAAGTGACTCGCCTTTAAGATTTGTAGCCGCAGACCTGTCTGCTTCAGGCAGGCTTTACGTCTGCGGAGGCAACCTCTCATTATCTTTAATTATCTTTAGAATTATAGATTACGAGCTATATAAGCACGCCGACAAATGTCGGCGGCTACATATACCCTGCTCACAAAATGTTAACAGATACATTGAAACAAGTAGCCGCAGACCTGTCTGCCGCTTTATGTCTGCGGTGGTAACCTCTTGTTATCTTTAATTATCT
>DSBF01000265.1 GCA_011049495.1 Ignavibacteria bacterium | reverse complement strand
GTGTGAACATATGCCCAACTCCATCATAAACAAAGAGTTTACAAGTATTATCATAATCAAGCATTCTTTGAGTGAACAATTCAACACCACTTAATGGGGTTACGGTATCATTCCTTCCGTGAACAATTATAGTGGGAGGTAAATTTGGTTTTACATGATGCGCAGGTGAAATGTCTTGAGGTTCTGCTTTGTTTAACAACAGTTGTCTTACCCAACTATCATTAGTTAATTCTAATGCCGGTGAAACTAGCAAAATTGCGTTTGGTATAGAGTTGACTGTATTTGTATCGTTATTAAAAATAGCAGTAGAAACTGCAAGATGACCTCCTGCTGACCAACCGTAAACTGCAATTTTGGATGTATCAATTGAAAATTCATCAGCCATTGTTCTTAACCAACGCACTGCATCTATTGCATCTTCCATAGCTTCAATTGGGGTAATTATTTCTTTGTCGGACAATCTATATTGAACCGCAACTGCAACCATTCCTTGTTTAACAAAATGTCTGCCTCTGCTAAATGCCCATTCAGGTGTACCCTCAGACCAACCGCCTCCGTGAAATACTAAGACAGCAGATCGCAACACTTTTTCATTATCTACTGGAAAGAAAACAAATGTGCTTAGCTCGGTTGTATCGACTGTTTTATAGATGTACTCAACTGGAGTTAATATTACTTCTACTTCTTGTGCAATATTACTTGCTAAGAAGAGTTGAATAAGAAACAGATAAATGAATATTCGCTTCATTTACTATTCTTTCTTTTTTATTGTTCAAAGAAATAATAATTAGCGATGCTTGCAGTAGAATCAAAACAATGATGCCAATCAAGTGTACTTAAATCAACCGGAATAAAATTGTGATCGAGAATCTTTTGATTATCCTCTTCAAGTTTTATCACCATATCCGCCGGTACTTCTACTAAGAATGCCCCGCAAGAATATTGGAAAAACTTATACCATAATGAATCAACAATGATATCATCCCGAATAACCGCTATGGTCAATGAGTCGATCTTTCGGTGAATTTTTGAAACTAATGTCGGTGATTCATTAAACGGTATCGCCCAGGATCTGTCATTCCTAAATACGATTGGATCAAGTTGATAATAATATCCGTTGCTTTCCGGTGCGGTTGGGAATTCATCAACAGAAATATAATTATAAGGATACCGGTTACGTTTAAGTTTTACCGGGTCCTTAATTTTCAATGTGTCTTTAACATTAACTAAAATTGTTCTACAAACATAACCCTTCGTGTTGATCTCCAAGTAATACTCTTGCTCAAAAATATTCCCGATTTCAAACTTTCCCAAATCGTTTGTTGTTACCGTATCGGCAAAATCAGAATTTGCAAAAATTTCCGTAATAATAATTTTAACATTTGTTAACGGCTCGCGAGAAGTTGAATCAATAATCGCCCCGACTATAAATCCGGACTTAGTTCTTTCTTTGTCACCTACATAAGAAACAGGATTACTTTTGCATGCATAGAAAAATACTATTAAAATTAAACCAAGTATAACTGATAGCTTCTTCACTTTATTACCTCTACTTTTGCGATTTTATCTTATTAACTGAAAGTGTAATCATTTTTTTCAGAACCGATATATTGATATCCACTAATTTATTAATATATAAACAAGAAACACCTGTTTTAAATTTCCCCAATTGGGTTTGTTTTTAATTCTGCTTTTGCCATTTTATTTCTCATTCTCTACAAATTGTTTAAAATTCTCCATGAATTTCATTGTCTGTTTTTTAAAAGCAAACGACATAATCTCCATCCATTTCATCACACCTTTAAATTGAAATTCGCTCTCGCTTATATACATTGTTTTATTTTCATCAATCTTTTGGAATCTATATCTCCGAATATTTTGAACACCGGTCATATCATAAGTACCCGAAAATTCATCAGGCAAATTTCTTGAAATGATGGTTTCAATCATTTCGGTTTTTTTCCCTTTCCTTTCAAAAATGAATTTTGATTTAGCTCCCGGTTCGCCTTTTATTCCCTATAGATATTCGATGCTCTTTAATCCGTCCATCCATTTGTGCAAATTATTTGGATCATCAAACAGTTCAACGACTTTATTAATAGGTTTATTTATTTCTATCCGACAATCATATTTCATTTTAACCTCATGGTTAGTGTTATAAATTAGTAATGAATAAATACTTTTACAAATCATTACGTTACATAACTGCAGAGCATTGGAATCGGCGGCGAAAATTTTACCGGCTATTGATATGCCGGGAATTTCGATGCCAAATTTTAGAGAGATGGCTGATGTAGTTAGACGTGCTAATATTTATGGGCCTCGAGATTATAGAAAAATTGTTGAAGAAGCAATATCGTTTTGGAAAATTGAAACGTTGGAAGGACTGAATGAAGCGGGAAGAAAAGCTCAAGATAAAATTATGCAGATTCCGAAACGATTAGAAAAAGTTGCCGAATATCTTGAACGTAAAACCGAAAAAAAATCTTTCTCTTTTGAATTGATTTATGACAGAATTCTAGTGATGGAATAATTTTAATAAAGAATTCCTTCGTTGTCTTTATATAGTTGAAGTACTTCGCGAGATTTAACTTTAAGTAAATTTTGAATAACATTTATCCCACGAATTTTAAATTCATCAATCCAATTAGGGTGAAGCGGACCTTCATCAAAGCCAACAATTTCTTCAACATCATCTTTTGTTGCACCGAAAATTAATGTAGTTATTCCCGACCAAAGCACCGCCCCGTTACACATTACACATGGTTGTGCACTTGAAATCAGGATATATTCGGTATCATCAAGTCTATAGTTATTTAATTTTTCTTCCGCATTAATAATTGCAACAACTTCAGCATGAGCAACCGAACAATTGTTTTCGACAACAACATTTAATCCAATTGAAACAAGTTCATTTGTACTTTTGTTGAAAACTGCCGCTGCAAAAGGACCGCCTGTTTTCATTTTGATGTTCTTTATAGCTAAATCTAAAACGAAATTCATTTTATCTTCATCTGAAATAAGTTTAATATTCTTTTCAATTTCGTTAACCCAATCAGGGAGTGTAATTGTTTTTGAAGTTATCATTAGTCAGCCTGTTTATTTTTTCATATTGAAATACATTGTTAATACAAAAGTTCAAAAAAAAGAAACAAATATCTATTATGAAAACATTTCGAATATTAATAACGAATACACTGTGTTAATAAAAAAACGCGATGAGAAATTGATAAAAGAAAAACCGGAACTATATGATTTAACAAATACATACGTGGAAAATCAATTTGAAAAATGTGAAGTTATTGAAAAGAATTTAGAAGAGGCTTTATAGGTATTGCAAAAGATTGAATGATAAATCTATTTTCTTCTTTTCGAAAACGCTGCAGACTAATAAAATTCAATAATTTGTTTAAAATAAAAAAGTCCGCCATAAGACGGACTTTGTAAAAAGATACTGCCAAACTTAAGCTTTAGTTACTTCTTGAGCCTGCAAGCCTTTTTGACCTTGTGCAACCGTAAATTCAACTTTTTGGCCTTCATCTAAAGATTTATATCCATCACCAGTTATTGATTGAAAATGTACAAATACATCTTCACCATTTTCACGAGTAATGAATCCGTAACCTTTAGAATTGTTAAACCATTTTACGGTTCCTTTTTCGCGCTCTGCCATTTTACATCCCGCTTTTTTGTTACAAAATAATTTAATTATACTTCGAACAGAGCGCCTACAACTAAAAATCAAACTACAAATTTTTACAACTGCATTGCTCAAGTTCTACTAAAAAGGGTTTTTCCCTTTGCTCCGCGTGTAAGACTCGAACTTACAACCCTTCGGTTAACAGCCGAATGCTCTACCATTGAGCTAACGCGGAATTTATTATTTATTCTTCAAAATTACTTTTCTTATATATTCTCGTCCTTTCTGAGATTTCAACTCTTTTTCTCTTTTCATTGCTGCTGAACGAGTAGTGAATTCTTCTTTATATACAAGCTCCCAAGGTATATATCGTTTTGTTGATCTTGATAACCCTGCGTTATGCTCTATCACTCTTTTCTCTGCATTATTTGAATGACCTATATAAATCTCATCAAATTTGCTGGAAAAAATAACATAAGTAAAGTAACTCATTTCATTTCCAATATTTCTAAGAACTCTTATACAACCCTTCGGTTAATCCGTCAGCTGACGGACTCTACCATTGAGCTAACGCGGAAT
>DSBF01000333.1 GCA_011049495.1 Ignavibacteria bacterium | reverse complement strand
CATTTAAACAGATTTAATTGTATTAATATCGTTTGGTTTGGTTGGATGAATTTTTAGCCATATTTTTTAAAGGAAGAATAATAATATTTTATTAATGGTAAGCGAAAACGTCAATACCGACCCGATAAAACTCCTTAAAAAGGGTAATATGCTCGCTTTCGATTCAATTTACAATAAGTACAGTAAAAGGTTATACGGATTTGTATTGCGTTTTATAAAAAATGAGGCAGATGCAGAAGAAATCATACAAGAGGTATTTCTGAAGATTTGGGAAGGAAAAGAAAAAATTGATCCCCGTGCTTCATTTGAATCTTACCTGTTTACTGTTTCTTACAATACAACAATGAGCCTTTTACGTAAAAGGGCGAATGAAGTCAAATATGTTGAATTCATCAAATACCGACAACATGTACTAAATGAAAATGAAATAATTGATGATATTCATTATAAAGAACTCACTATAAAACTCAATGAGTTGTTAAATCAACTTACTCCGAGACAGAAAGAAATCTTTTTACTAAGCAGGAAAGAAGGTCTTACCCATAATGAAATAGCCCAAAAGCTAAATATTTCTTCCAATACGGTAAAGAACCATTTCATATCGATTCTTAAATTTTTAAAGTCAGGTTTGAGCAAGGATTTCTTTACAGGTTTACTTTTTATCTATCTTTTTTTATAAAAAATTCATTTTTCAATAGTCCTGTTTAACAACTGAAACGTATAGCATTTATAATCATCAATAAGATGATAACGATAAGTTTAATTTGACAATAGTTTCTTCCCCGGAATGATTTCCGGGAGGAAATTTTGGGAAGAAAAATGACAAAACAACTTTTAATAAAATTTTTTAATGACGAATGCAGTCAGGAAGAGCTTGATATTGTTATAACATGGATCAAGAGCAAATCTTCCGATTATTCGATTGACTGGGTCCGTAGTATTTGGAATATCCACGAAACAGATGATAGCCTGCCTGGCGATGAAAAATTTAATGCTTTACTCGATAAAATTCATCACAAAATAAATATTAGCAGTAAAAAGGAAAAGGAAAGTAAAAATTTCAATTTAGTTATTAACTGGATTACTCGTATTGCCGCTCTCCTTTTATTACCATCGCTTGTATTTTTATATTATTCGCAAAATCAGAATGTATCTCTTAAAACCGAACTTTCCTTGTCCAATATTGATACGCTTGAAGTAGTTACTCCGGTTGGTTCAAAGACTACAATACAATTATCTGATGGAACTAAAGTTTATTTAAATCATGGAAGCAAATTGAGATATCCTCAAAAGTTCGTAGGAAACTCAAGAGAAGTAAGTCTCATCGGAGAAGGCTATTTCAAAGTTCACCACCAGCCCGAAAATCCTTTCATTGTTAAAACCGACAATATGCAAGTGAGAGCCGTGGGAACATCTTTTAACGTTTTTGCATATCCTGACGAAGCATTTTCTTCTGCAACTCTGGTTGATGGGAAGCTAATAATTGACAAAAAAACGAATGATAACGGCTTTGTAACGATTGGAACAATGATTCCGGGGCAACATGTAACGTACAACAAAAATACCGGATTAACATCCAGCACGTTAGGTGAAATTGAAAAATACATTTCATGGAGAGAAGGAAAACTTGTATTTAAAAGAGACAGCATAATTCAAATTGCTCACCGATTAAGTAGATGGTATAATGTAGATATTGAATTTGCCGATGAAGAAGCAAAAGAATTCACCTATACAGCAACATTTACTGATGAACCCCTTGACCATATTCTCGATGTATTAAAAGATGCCGCGCCAATCGATTATAAAAAGTTGCCACGCCAAAAACTTTCCGATGGTTCTTTTTCAAAACAGAAGATAATTATTACAAAACGAAAATAACAAAATAAAAATAGATATGCCTATGAGATAACTACTTTAAAAAGCAACAGGGAAATGCGCCAACATTTCCCTGGGAATGATTAAAAACAGCCCATGTAAAAATACAAGGGTATTTTCTAACTAAAAACATTTTAAAAGTATGAAAAATTTAAAAATGAAGCATGTTGGGAATCAATATTTTCCCAATATTTTAAAATTATTGAGAATTATGAAACTAACAGCATTACTATTATTGGTTTTCGTATTCAATATTTTTGCCAGCGAAACCTATTCGCAACCCAAAATGCTGACGCTAAAGATGGAAGATGCGATGGTAGAGAATGTTCTATCTGAAATTCAGAAGCAAAGTGAATTTTATTTTATATACAGCGAAAAAGTAGTTAACGTCGAAAGAAAAGTTTCCATTGATATCGAAAATCAGAATGTAGAAACTGTTCTGAAAGATGTATTTGCAGGTACTGATGTTACTTTTGCCATTAAAGATAAATTAATTGTTTTATCCACTCCTGAAATAATTGGAATTACTGCAAACGCTTATTTTCAACAAGGATTCATTTCAGGTACAGTACGAAATTCAGAAGGTTCGCCTTTACCTGGAGTAACAGTTGTTGTAAAAGGTACTACACAGGGAACAGTTACTGGCTCAAACGGAGAATATACAATTTCAAATGTTCCTGTAGATGCCACTTTGGTTTATTCCTTTGTAGGCATGAGAACTCAGGAAGTTTTAGTTGGGGAAAAAAGTGAGATAAACGTTGTATTGGAGGAAGAAACAATTGGAATTGAAGAAGTTGTTGCAATCGGATATGGAACTCAGAGAAAAATTGACTTAACAGGTTCGGTAGCTACAGTTACTTCCGACGACATTGTAAAAATCAATTCGACTAACTTGGGCCAGGCAATACAGGGCCGCATGACAGGTGTCCAGGTAACCCAGGGTTCTGGTCAGCCAGGTTCTGGAGTTGATGTGAAAATCAGGGGAGTGGGATCCATTTTGTCAAATAACAGTCCGTTGGTACTTGTTGATGGATTCCAGGGAAGCTTAGACAATGTTGACGCTAACAATATTGAAAGTATTACGGTTTTAAAAGATGCAGCGGCAGCGTCTATTTACGGTTCCCGTGCGGCTAACGGTGTAATTTTGGTAACCACAAAACTTGGAAAGAAAGGCGATTTGCGTGTTGATATAAAAAGCGATATGGGCGTACAATCCCTTACTCAACATCCGCATTATTTAAATGGTCCGGATTGGGCTCGGCATCAAAATGAAGCAAGGCTTTATAATGGGAAAGAACCATACTGGACGGAGCAGGTATCAATTACTCCTGAAGAAATATCTGAGTGGACTGACTGGTTAGATTATACGTTCCGGCCAGCCTTAATTCAAAATCACCATTTAGGTTTTAGTGGAGGAACAGAAAAAACACGGTATGCAGTTGGATTAGGTTATATTAATCAGGAAGGTACAATCATTGGAACCCAATACGACAGGTATAATGTTTTACTGAATATCGAACAGGATATAAACACGTGGGGAAAAGTTGGTGCCCGTCTGAGATCATCAAGATCAAACTATCAGTACTCAATGGAAGCTTATACCAGCCCAAGTCCTGCAGCATTAATGCAAATTGTGCGAACTCCTCCAACTATTCCTCCGTATTTTGCCGACGGTACTTTTGGAGTGCCTCGCGATGAATATCCCGGCGAAGCATTCTTTTTGAACGGGAATGGAACTCCTGCCATGATTCGGGATATTTATGATAATACAGAACAGCAAAACAGCAATGTTGTTAATGTATTTGCTGAAATCAATTTGTTTAAAAATCTGAAATACAGGTTTGTAACAAATGGTTCAACTAACGAGACTTTTCTCCAGGAGTGGGAAGATAAATGGGAAATTTATGCCCAGGATGATGTTGAAAAACTTGATCCGATTAGATCCAGTGGTCCGGCAACATTATCAAATTCATCATCTCAGGGTTATCGGTGGGAAATTCAAAACCTTCTCACTTATGATTTATCTGTTGATAAACATACATTGAATGTTCTTTTGGGTTATTCTGCAGAGAATGGAGAAAGGAAATCATTTTCTCTACAAAAAGCAGACTTCCCAAACAATGAAATAAAAGTGTTAAGTGCCGGTAACGAATTAAGAAATGGAACTGGCTCAGGGAGTGAATTCTCCATCATATCTCAATTCGGAAGACTAAATTATTCATTTCTTGATAAATATTTGTTTCAGGCAAATGTCAGACGAGATGGATCTTCGGTTTTTGCTCCGGGTCGTCACTATGGTGTTTTTCCTGCTTTTTCAGCCGGATGGCGGATTTCCGAGGAATCTTT
>DSBF01000025.1 GCA_011049495.1 Ignavibacteria bacterium | reverse complement strand
TTCAAGGGGGGTGCTAAATCAATTTGGAGAATATTAAGATGTAATCCCTTCAATAAAGGGGGTTACGATCCTATTGAATAAAATTTGGAATAGAAATGGATAAACAAACTACTCTCGCTTTTGTAATGATTGGTATCATTTTAGTTGCATGGCTATACTTCAATGCACCTGAACCACAGCCGCAACAGCCAAAGACAAGTGATGAACCTGCAATGGTTGATGATCAATCCGAATCGATTGAATCAGAAGCGAAGGAAACCACCGAACCGGAAGGAAAAATTGCTACGGCTTTCGAAAAAAGATAGCGAAAAACCCGAACAGGTTATTACTATTGATAACGATGTATTTAAAGCCGAGATGACAAGTAAAGGCGGAAGAATTAGAAAATTCTATCTCAAGAATTATCAAACCTGGTATCACCGCGATATCCCAGATACAAATTTTTATGACAACCACGTTCAGCTTGTAAACCAAATGGAAGGAGGAGATTTTAATCTTCTGTTTGTTACAAAAGACGGACAGTTAATCAATACTAAAAATTTACCTTTTGAATCGTCTCTTACAAATTGGCAGTATACAATCGGAACAACTGATTCGCTTACATTAAAGTATACGTATTCGTTCGGTGAAGAGAAAGAGATTATTAAATCATATACCTTTTACGGGAATAGATATTCAGCAAATGTTGATATAGAATTAAAAAATCTTGATGATATTATAAGTAGTTATACATATGATGTTATGTGGGAAACCGGGATTAATTTTGTCGAAGATAACTCGGTTGACGAAGCAACATTTACGGCGGGTTCGGCTTATTCCGGCGGCGAACAAGTTATTGTTGATGCTTCCTCGGAAGGCGAAAGAGTTCAAAAAGATATTTCCGGTAGAGTTGATTGGGTTGGTGTAAAAAATAAATATTTCGGAATCATTATAGCACCGCACACTCCTTACAACGATGGCGGCGCTTTTCTAGAAGGATATAATCAATCAAATCAATATGGTGCACGCGAATATTACAGCGTTACCTTAAAAGTCCCTTTTAAAAACCAAAATTATCAGAAAGATTCTTTTATACTTTTTATCGGACCGATGGTTTATGATCTGCTTGTTTCCTATGATCGAAACTTCGATGCAATTTATGATTTCGGAAGTATTTTCGGATTACAATTATTAAGACCGATTTCCGAGTATTTAATATTACCGCTCTTTTTGTTTCTGCATAAGTTTATTCCGAATTACGGGTTTGTAATTATTGTTTTCACGCTTATTATAAAAATTGCTCTTTATCCCTTAACCAAGCAAAGTTATAAATCGATGAAGCGGATGCAAATGCTTCAGCCGAAAATAAAAGAGCTAAAGGAAAAATATCCCGACGATCAGCAAAAAGTTCAGAAGGAAACAATGCGGCTCTATTCTACTTATGGAATAAATCCTGCGGGCGGATGCTTGCCCATGTTGCTTCAAATGCCGATACTTTTTGCTTTGTTTACATTCTTTAAAGTAACAATTGAAATTAGACACGAACCGTTTATTCTTTGGATTACTAATTTATCTTCACCCGATATTATCACAACACTTCCCTTTAAAATTCCGTTATTCGGTGTTGATCAAATAAGCGGACTCGCATTGCTTCTTGGTATTACAATGTTTCTTCAGCAGAAGATGTCTATTAAAGACCCGAGTCAAAAAGCGCTTGTTTATATTATGCCGGTTATGTTTACTGTTCTCTTTATGAGTTTTCCTTCCGGCTTGAATTTATATTACTTTATGTTCAACCTCTTTTCGATTGCACAGCAGTACTATATTAATCATCATAAAATCGATGAAGAGCTTGTCCCTGTTAAAGATCCGAAGAAAAAAGGGGGCGGTTTTATGTCAAGAATGATGGAAGCTGCCGAAAAGCAGGCTAAAACTCAAAAAGAAGCACAGAGGCAATCGAAAAAGAAGAATAAAAAATTCTAAATTAAATGTTGATTTTAGATCAGCTTAACAAATGTTCAACAAAACGAAAATCATATTTATTTATGCATTGTTTGTCTCTATACTTTTAGGGCAGGATGTTAAGGAGCTTGATCTAAAATTAACATATAAATCGCTTCCTTTCGGTTTAACTTCTTTCAAATCAGAATATGATCCACATGTTTCACTTGCACTAAGCGGAGGCGGGGCTAGGGGTATTAGTCAGCTTGGAGTTTTAAAAGCGTTAAATGAATATGACATTGAAGTAGATGAGATTGTCGGTACTAGTATGGGCAGTATTATAGGGGGACTTTTTTCTGCCGGCTATTCACTTGGCGCACTCGATTCATTAATTGTACATGCCCCTTGGGAAGATTTTTTTTCTATCGGAGAAACAAGTAGAAGAGAACTATTTCTCGAACAGAAAATTACATCGGATAAAGCTATTCTTGCACTTCGTCTTGACGGGTTTGAACCTGTAATTCCAACAGCTATTAATACCGGTCAGCGCGTTTCGAATTTTCTTAACCTATTAAGTTTAAATGCTCCTTTAAATACAATACAAAATTTTAGTGAGTTACTGGTTTCATTCAAGGCAGTAAGTACTAATCTTGTTACCGGTGAACCATACATACTTGATGAAGGTTCGCTCGGGATTGCAATGAGAGCAAGCTCAAGTGTTTCTTTGGTTCTTGAACCAGTAAAATTTGATTCCGTAATTTTGGTTGACGGTGGTTTGGTTGCAAATGTTCCGGTTAAAATAGCCAATGAACTTGGAGCAGATTTTATAATCGCAGTTGATGCTACAAGTCCGTTAAGAACCGAAGAAGAGCTTAAATATCCTTGGGAAGTTGCTGATCAGCTCGTAAGTATCCCGATGAGGATGATTAATGAGGAACACTTAAGAAAAGCTGATATTATTTTATATCCCGCAATCAAACAACATAAGAATAATGACTTTACAAATCTTATCCCTCTTTTAGATTACGGTTACCAATCAACAATAGAATCTATTGACAAAATCAAAAAAGGTTTAAAGGAACTTTGGCTTAATAGAATAAACCGCAATGATATTGTATACAAAAACATATTGATAAAATGTGAGGATACCGATTTCATCGAATATATTGAAGAGCAGCTAAATAAAATAGATGAAGTTACTGAAGGCGAGCTTATATATTTAATTACACAATATCCGAACCTGGATGATTATAAAGATCTTTCGGTAAATGTTCAGATTGATTCTCTTTCGACTGAGGTCACAATATCGATGCAGAATAATCCGGTAATCGAAAATATTATTATTAAAGGCGCTAATCTTATAGATACCGATTCGATTGTAACACGTTCAATTCCTCTCAGAAATCATTCATTTAATGCAAAAAAAGTATTAGATGTATTTTTGAATATTCTTCGAGAATATAGAAAACAAGGATATTCTTTAGTTGGAATTTCTAATTACGTTTTTGAAAACGGTACGTTAGAAATTTTTATTGATGAACAGACAATTGATGAAATAAATGTTTTAGGTAATGAAAAGACTGTAGAAGAAATTATTATAAGAGAACTCCCGTTTAAGATCGGAAGTATATTTAAGAGTGAAGAAATTGAAGAAGGTCTTTCAAATTTAAGAAGCACTAATCTTTTTGAAAGAGTTGAATTCAAGCTTGAAAAAGTTAACGGTAAAAATCTGCTGAACATTGAAGTAATTGAAAAACCTTCATTAATGCTTCGGTTTGGACTTAGAATAGATAATGAATACTTTTCTCAAATTTCATTCGATTTGCGGGATGAAAACTTGATGGGTATTGGTACGGAAGTTGGCTTAATCTTTTCAGGCGGAATTCGAAATCAAGCCTTAGCTATTGAACATAGAGCAAACCGTGTTTTTAAAACTTACTTAACATATAGAATCAAAGGTTTTTACGAAAACCGTGATATAAATACTTTCCAAGATGATTCGACAGGTAGTGACAGAAGATTCAAGCGTTCAAAACTTGGTGAATATTCTCAGAGTCATTTTGGTGGCTCAATCGGGGTAGGTGCTCAACTTGAAAAACTCGGCAATCTAATTTTTGAAGGGAAATATCAAAGAGATAGAATCATCTCAAAAGAAGAATTCCCATCACACGATACTTACTCGGTAAACATAACCGCAGTAAAAATTTTATTATCAATAGATACTAGAGATAAATATCCATTCCCTAACAGCGGTATAATGTTTAATGGATTTTATGAAACCGCTCAATCTGCATTCGGGGGAGATATAGGA
>DSBF01000552.1 GCA_011049495.1 Ignavibacteria bacterium | reverse complement strand
AGAAATATCATTTCTCATTTCACAAGCGACGAACATTTTGAAAGATTTTGGATGATAAAGTATGTCGACAAAAAACTAAAAGCCGATTCTACACAGACACAAATCGCATTAAGGTGGCAGCCTACCCCTCGTAATCATATAACTCGCAGACTTCTTTTTCTTCTAGAAAAAATGAAAAGCCACCCCGATGAATGGCGACTGAAAAATGAAGCTGCAATGAAAAAAGTTGCTCGAAGAACAAACTTTATCATTTATGATCACTTAACCGACTTGAAAGAAACAATCGTATCAAAAATTGAAGAACAAATTCTTTCTCCAAATGCGGATAAAGTTTTCGAACGCTATCATAAAATGGATCTCAATGATTTTCAATGTTACATAAGCACCGTTTATCATCTGCTTATGGCAACGGTTAGAAGTGGTGATAGAAGTTTAATGATTCAATACATCGATGATATTGCAACTCGAAGATTTGCCGAAGGTTTTCTTCCGAAAGAACTTTGCCAAACTCTTCAGTTATACAGAGAAACAATTCTTACAGAACTTGGCAAGATTAAAGAGCTCTCAAAAATTCAGCAGGAAGTTTACGATTACATCGGGCTAACTCTTCAAATGGCAATCGATGAAGTTGAAGATCACTATGAAAATTTAATTAAGAAAGTTCCGGCAGAAAAAATTGCTCAATCGGATTTGCTGCCGGACTGTAAAGAATTACAAAGAATGATAAGACAACTAAGCGCATTCTATCAAATTTCACCCGAAGATGGAATTAATTATGAAGAATTGCGATAGTGAATTCAATAACGTTAACGAAATGAAAAAAGGAAGGCAGTAAAATGAAACAGTATGACATTGTAATTATTGGCGGCGGACCTGCGGGTGTTGCTTGCGCTCTATCCGCAAAAAACACATATCCTGATAAAAAAATAGCTTTGATAAGAAAAGAATCTAAACCAATGATCCCGTGCGGTATCCCTTACACGCTTCACACTTTAAAAGAAGTTGATGATAATATACTTCCGGATAATCCATTACAAGCAGCAAAGATAGACATAATAAACAGTGAAGCAGTCAGCAGAACCGACCATAAAATAATTCTAGGTAATGACGAAGACATTGAATTTAACAAACTCGTTTTAGCTGTTGGTTCTCGGGCAGTTAAACCTAAAATTGAAGGTGTAGATAAAAACAATGTTTTCCTAGTTAGAAAAAACAGAGAATATCTTAATGAACTGAAAACAAAAATAAACGAAGCAAAGAAAATTGTAATACTCGGCGGCGGATACATTGGTGTTGAAGTAACCGATGAACTTTTAAAAGCCGGAAAAGATGTTACCGTTGTTGAAATGATGGATAACCTTTTACCAACAATGGATGATGAATTCGGCATAAAGTTAAAAGAAATAATTGAATCGAATAACGGGAAAGTCGTTACAGGCAAAAGCATTAAAAAAATCACAGGTGACAAAAGCGTTAAAGGTGTTGAGCTAAGCGACGGCTCAAACATAGATTGTGATTTGTTGATAATTTCTTGCGGCTATAAACCAAATGTAGATTTAGCCGAGAGATTTGACTTGGTCTATGAAGAAGATAAAGGAATTTTAGTTGACGACTATTTAAGAACATCAGATAGAGACGTTTTTGCAATTGGTGATTGCGCCGCAAAGTATGATTACTTCACAGGCGAGTTTACAAACATTATGCTTGCATCAACCGCAATGGCTGAAGGCAGGCTTGTCGGTTCAAATCTATATTCAATAAAAGTAATTAGAAAATATCAAGGTGTTCTCGGCACTTTTTCGACTAAAATCGGAAACACTGCGTTTGCTGTAAGTGGGCTAACTGAAAAACGGGCAAAAGAAAAAGGTCTCGAATATACAGTCGGCGTTGCAAAAGCGCCGGACAGACATCCGGGCAAACTCCCCGGTGCATCAGAACTTACGGTAAAACTTCTCTTTTCAACTTACTCGCATAATTTGTTAGGTGCGCAAATTTCAGGCGGCGATTCGGTAGGTGAAATGATAAATATGCTCTCGGTTATGATTCTAAACAAAATGACGGATATGGATATAGACACATTGCAAATAGGAACTCATCCCCTGCTTACAACATCGCCAATTGCTTATCCTATTATTAACGCAACTGTTGATGCAATCAAAAAATGGTATAAATATCAACCGGTTTAATATGAGGAAATATTATGAACGACGAAAAGAAAAAACAAGCGCTCGCAGAAGAAGATAAAAGAATTGAGAACAGTATCTCAAAAATAAAACATAGAATAGCTGTCTTCAGCGGTAAGGGGGGAGTCGGCAAAACAACCGTAAGCGTAAATCTTGCTTACGGTTTTCAGCTCAACGGTTTTGCAAGCGGAATATTAGACGCAGACATAACCGGTCCCAATGTTGCAAAGATGCTTGATGTTAAAGATCAAGTTATTGTTTTGAACGAAAAGATAATTCCGTTTGAAAAATACGGTGTTAAGATGATTTCAATTGCATCGTTAATCGATCCTGGGCAGCCTGTAATTTGGCGCGGACCAATGCGCTCGAAAGTTATCAATCAATTTTTGGCTGATGTTGATTGGGGCGAGCTTGAATATCTAATTGCAGATTTGCCGCCGGGAACCGGCGATGAAATTTTAACAATTGCACAAAAGATGAAACCGCAGTACGCAGTTATAGTAACAACTCCGCAAGACGTTTCCGTAATTGACGCCGAACGTGCAATTAATATGGCACGAAAACTTGAGATTCCATTTATAGGTGTTGTTGAAAATATGTCCGGCTTCGTTTGCCCTCATTGCGGAGCTGTCGTAAACATCTTCGGCGAAGGCGGAGGTAAAAGATTAGCCGATGAGTTCGGTGTTCCTTTCCTCGGCTCAATACCGATTGACATAGACGCAAGAATTTCCGGTGATTCCGGTAAACCTGTGGTTCTTAATAAACCGACCGGTGAAGTAAGTGAAGCATTTACTTCTATCGTAGCCTCAATAGAAAATCATTTTAAGGAAGAGCAATTAAGTTCAAACGCTATGCACGCAGATGAAAAACAATAAAATAACATATGAGCCGATTGGAGTAATTCACACTCAATATAATAGCAGCGACGGCGTTCCAATTCAACCGTCGGGCGCTGAAAATGTTACTGGTTTTGTTGAGTTAGATAGTAAATATATGTCCGGCTTAAAAGACTTAGATGGATTCTCGCATATCATTTTGATCTATCACTTTCATCTAAACGAAGGTTATTCGCTGCGTGTTGTGCCTTTTCTCGACAAAGAAGAAAGAGGAATATTTGCTACGAGAGCTCCCATTAGACCAAATTCTATAGGGCTTTCAGTCGTCAAGTTAAACAAAATTGAAGCAAATAAAATTTTTGTGGAAAACATTGATGTGGTTGACGGTACTCCCTTGCTAGATATAAAACCTTATGTAAGGGATTTTGATAAAGTAATGAATTCAAGATTCGGATGGCTGGAAAATTCAGCACATCTATCAAAAACAACTAAGGCGGATAAAAGATTTACAAAAGATGCTAAGGAAAACAAAAATGAATAACTCAAAAGTAAGAATCGGCATAATTATCTGTGATCGCTACAAAGACTGTGCAGGCGGAAAGTGTTTTAGAGCAATGCGCGAAAGAGAAGGTGCATTCGAAATTTATAAAGGAAAAGACATAGAGCTTGTAGGTTATACAAGTTGCGGAGGTTGTCCGGGTGGGAACATAGAATACGCTCCTGGGGAAATGAGCAAAAACAAAGTCGATGTAATCCATCTGGCAACGGGCATGGTGGTTGGCTACCCGCCATGCCCCCGCGTTAATTATTTCAAAAAATTTATCGAAACATACTACGGAATTCCGGTTGTAGTAGGTACTCACCCGATTCCTGAAAAGTATTATACAACGCACAAAAAACTTGATACGTGGAATACTTCCGAATGGAAAGAACTTATTAAACCGACTCTGAACAAAAGAGAAACACGTTTGGAGTATAATTAACCAAACTAAAGGGAGGAAAAAATGACAAACATTAAAAACATTTACGACGAATTCGGATGGGAGGAAGCTTCCGGGTATCAAGTCGGGACGAGAATTAAAACCCTTCGCGATGAAGACGGCTTCAAAACTGTCTTGTTGAAGCTTCCGAAGGGATTTCATATGGACTCCCATACTCACATTTATAACGAACAGCATATTGTTTTGGAAGGCGAGTACGAAAGCGAAGGAGTTACTT
>DSBF01000242.1 GCA_011049495.1 Ignavibacteria bacterium | reverse complement strand
TAATAATATTTTGATATAAGGAAAGGTCAAATATAAATAATATTTGAAAGGAATTAAGCGCTGTTTCTCTGTATCATTTTTTGCATTGCATCTAAACTGGTTTGTGCTATATAATACTTCCCTAAATTTTCACTGTCATTTTTATTACCACCGTGAAAATCTGATCCGCCGCATTCCAACAAACAATATTGATGAACTATCCCGCGATAAAATCTAACCTGGTAATCGTTATGAGCCGGATGAATCACTTCTATTCCATCAACACCTGCTTTAATAAGTGCTGTAAGTATGTTCTCATTTATATAACCTGGGTGAGCAACGAAAGAAAGACCACCGGCATCGGAAATTATCTTCAAAGCACTTTTCGGTGAAACATGAATTTTTCTTTCATATGCCGGACCGTTATCACCAATATACTTTTCGAAAGCTTCGTAAAAATTTGAGACTATTCCCAAATCCATCATTGCGTATGCTATGTGCGGGCGACCAATAGCCGAACTTTGCGCAAATTTCATAACATCATCTAACGATATATTATGCCCCAATAAATTTAGTTTCTTTACAATTCTTTTTGCACGATATAATCTTTCTTCCCTAAAGAAAGAAAGATACTTTAATAAATCTTCATTTTTATGATCTAAAAACAAACCAAGAATATGAACATCTCTTTCGTCAATATCTGTACTCAACTCAACTCCGGCAATAACGCGAATCCCTAAACTATTACCGATTTCTATAGCTTCTTCTAAAGCATTTACACTATCATGATCGGTTATAGCAATGGTTGAAATATCGCGTTCCTTAGCTAAGTTTATTAATTTTTCGGGCGAAAGAATTCCATCGGACTTATTAGTATGTGTATGTAAATCAATTCTCATTGTATTTTTATGCAAAGGTTTCGTTGAATTTTTCGTAATCAAGTATTCGCAATTTTGAACCATCCATCTCAACTAATCCTTTTCTGGCGAAAGCATGAAGTGTTCTTGATATGGTTTCCCGTGAAGTCCCTGCCATATTAGCCAAATCTTGTTGAAGCGGAAGTTTTTCTATTTCAACAACACCTTGTTTAATTTTGCCGATATCATCCGCCAACTGTAAAATTACGGTGGCCACCTTTCCTTCCGCATCTTTTAAAGAAAGAGCTTTGATTTTCATGTCGGCATTTCTTAGCCTTCTTGTAAGTTCACTTAAAAGAGCAATTGTAATTTCAGGATGCTTATTGAGAAGATCGAGAAATTCTTTTCTCTGTATAATAAATAGTTCACTATTTTCTAATGCAACAACTGTTGCGGATCGATTCAATCCGTCAAGTATCGACATTTCACCAAAGAAATCCGAATCTGTTAAAATACTCAAAATGACTTCTCGCCCATCATTACTTGAGCGTGAGACTTTAACCTTACCTTTGATAATTACAAATAGTGCCGTACCGATCTCTTCTTCTACTAAAATTACACTATCTTTTGTATAAGTTTTTTTGTTACCCGTCTGAACAATCTGATCGATTACCTCAATTGGAAGATCAGAAAAAATTGGAACCATTTGTAAACATTCGCCAAGGTTATTCATTTTAAACCTCTCTGTAAAATAGTATATGCTTGCTATATTATGAAATTTACGAACTTTAAGAGACTTATGAAATAGGAACCATTCTTAATTCGTATATGTAATAATTAATTTCTTAACAAAAATTTAATACTATTGCCAAATTGAATATGCATGTCTATTTAAGTATATTTAAGGTCAATTAAAAAGAAATTTACAGAAATAAAATCTCAAGAATGGAGGAAATATATGTCAGTAAAAGTAGGTATTAATGGATTCGGAAGAATTGGAAGATTAGTATTTCGCAGAGCATTAGACCTCGGAAATATTGAATTTGTTGGAATTAATGACCTTACAGATGCCAAAACATTGGCACATTTAGCAAAATATGATTCTGTGCATGGAAAATTTAAAGGTGAAATTTATGCTGATGGTGAGTCAATTGTTGTAAATGGGAAGAAAATAAAAATAACAGCTGAAAAAGACCCCGCCAACTTAAAATGGGGTGAATTAGGCGCTGAAATTATTATCGAAGCAACCGGCGTATTTAGATCTCAAGAAGCTTGTGAAAAACATATTGCTGGAGGAGCTAAAAAAGTAATCTTAACAGTTCCCCCGAAAGGTGATGTGGATGCTATGGTTGTTCTTGGTGTTAACGATGAGATTTTAAAAGGTGATGAAAAAGTAATTTCAAATGCATCTTGTACAACAAACTGTTTGGCTCCTATGGTAAAAGTTCTTAATGATAAATTTGGAGTGGAAGTTGGTTTTATGACTACGGTTCACTCATATACGAATGATCAGAGAATTTTAGATTTACCTCACAGTGATTTAAGAAGAGCAAGATCAGCGGCTGTTTCAATTATTCCTACAACAACCGGCGCTGCAAAAGCAGTTGGAAAAGTAATCCCTGAATTGAAAGGAAAACTGGATGGATTTTCATTGAGAGTTCCAACTCCTAATGGCTCTATTACAGACTTAGTAGCTACCCTTAAGAAGGAAGTTACCGTTGAAGAGATTAATGCAGCAATGAAAGAAGCAGCAGAAGGTGCAATGAAAGGTTTAATGGAATATACCGATGAACCATTGGTTTCAGCAGATATTATCGGAAATGACCATTCAACAATTTTTGACTCATTATCGACAATGGCTAATGGTAAATTAGTAAAAGTTGTCGGCTGGTATGATAACGAATGGGGTTATTCCTGCCGTGTTGTTGATTTAGTTAATAAAATTGCAAAATAAGTTAATGGGTTAATTATGTTATTCCAAAGACGCAGTCGAAATTATTCACTGCGTCTTTTTAATATTAAGACTCTTAGATGGAGGAGTTATGAATAAACTATCAATTGATAACGTAGAATTGAAAGGTAAACGAGTTTTAGTTCGTGTTGATTTTAACGTTCCGTTTGATGAGAATTTAAAAATTACTGATGACAGAAGAATTACATCGGCGCTACCTACAATTAATAAAATAATTAAAGAAGGTGGGAAAGCAATTCTCATGAGTCACCTTGGAAGACCGAAAGGGCAGCCAAAATCGGAATTCAGTTTAAAACCGGTAGCTGTTAGATTAGAAGAATTGGTTGAAGCAAAAGTTAGATTCGCTGAAGATTGTATCGGTGAAAATGTTAAAAATATTGTAAATAAAATGAATGACGGTGAAGTATTACTCCTCGAAAACTTAAGATTTCATTCGGAAGAAGAGAAAAATAATCCTGATTTTGCAAAACAATTAGCAGAGCTTGGGGATGTTTATATTAACGATGCATTCGGAAGTGCTCACAGAGCACATGCTTCGACTGAAGGTGTTACAAAGTTTATTAATACTTGTGCAGCCGGTTATTTAATGCAGAAGGAATTAGATTATTTGGGCAAAGCCGTTGCAGAACCTAAACGTCCTTTTACGGCAATTCTTGGCGGTGCAAAAATATCGGGCAAGATTGATGTAATTGAAAATCTTTTACCAAAAGTTGATAACCTGATAATCGGCGGAGGAATGGCTTATACATTTTTCAAAGCTAAAGGTTTTGAAATCGGTACTTCTTTATTAGAAGCAGATAAACTTGATTTAGCAAAAGAAATTATCGCTAAAGCAGAAAACTCAAATGCAAAATTTTTATTACCCGTGGATGTAGTTGTAGCTGAAGAATTTAAGAATGAATCGCCATCGGAAGTTGTTGATATTGAAAAGATTCCCGCGGATAAGATGGGATTGGATGTTGGTCCAAAAAGTATTGAACTATTTAATGATATTATTAGAAACAGCAAAACCGTGATTTGGAACGGTCCGCTGGGTGTTTTTGAGTTCCCTAATTTTGCTAACGGTACAAATTCAATTGCCAATGCATTGGCAGAGGCGACATCAAACGGAGCTATAACTGTTATTGGCGGCGGTGATTCTGCATCAGCTATTAAGAAAGCCGGTTTAGAAGATAAAGTTACTCATGTTTCTACCGGAGGCGGCGCATCTCTTGAATTCTTAGAAGGTAAAGTTCTCCCCGGTGTCGCGGCATTAACTGATGCTTAAATATTCTTAATAAGAACTTTTTATCGGAAGAAGCAGTCTAACATTTTAGATTGCTTCTTTTTATTTTTAGTTGTTTCGTTTATTTTTATTACACAATTCATAAAAGGTTTTTAATGGCTTATAACGATAGAGATTATTACAGACCATCGGGATTCGGAGGATTTTCTTTCTTCCCACCGATTATTAAAAACTTATTGATTATTAAT
>DSBF01000216.1 GCA_011049495.1 Ignavibacteria bacterium | reverse complement strand
GTAAAATAGTTCACTTGTTCGAGTTTTCATTCGCGAATTCGCGGCATAATTTTTTGATTTTCATTTCACGTCTTTTTTCGTGTCTGATAAATCAAAGCAGTCCGATTAATGTATTCATGATACGACTTTCAATCCGTTAGCTAACGGACTGGAATGAAATGACAAAGAATTAATCGGTAACTTTTGCCTCTAAATTATCCGCTAAGCTAAAATTTTGAAGTTGGGTTAAACTATTTTACATGTAGTTCGTCTTAAGCAGAAATTGGTAAAACAATGCTTACATTTTTTATTTGGATATTATTGATGCTAATATGCTCTCCTATCGGAGTAATCGCACTTTTACTGTATCCAATCGTTTGGTTACTGTCAATCCCCTTTAGAATATTAGGTTTTGCAGTTGATGGTTTACTCAAATTCATCAAAGCCGTTTTTCTTTTTCCCTCCAGGATATTTGGACAAGCAAAATAATTCCCGGTTTTTGTAGCAAAAATTTTTTCTTGGATAAATTTTCACTTTATCAAGTGTAATTTGTGTAAGAATATTGTTATCTATGTAATAGAATAATTTCTATTAAACGATGAGCGATATAAACACACTACAATATTTAGTTGACCTTGTTGATGATGAAACAGAAGAAGTGCGCAACGAAATCTTAAAAGAACTTATCAACTATGGTTCAAATCTAGAAGAAGATTTGCGCGAATTTTCGGATGAGCTTGACGAACATAAACTCGAACTTATTAATCCAATCATTCACGAGAATCGCCGCCAATGGCTTTTTGATAATTGGGGTTCTTGGCAAAGTATAAGTGATGATTATGAAGCTCTTGAAAAAGCTATGGAGCTAATTGTTAGTTTTCAAGAAGGGATTGTGGAACAAACAAATTTTAGTGAATTACTGGATCATTATGCGGAAGAGTTTATGAATAAGTTTCCTTACGGCGATGAATTTGATCTCTCAAATTTTTTATTCCGGGAAAAAGAAATTAAAGGAGCAAAAAAAGATTATTATAATCCCTATAACAGCAACCTAAAATTTGCATTGGAATATAAAACAGGTCTTCCAATCACACTTACCGTTTTATACATGCTTGTCGGCAACAGAGCCGGTTTGTTTGTAGAAGGGTGTAATTTCCCGGGACATTTTCTTGCAAAGATTAAACACGATGAAGAAATTATATTAGTAGATTGCTTCAATCAAGGCAGAATGATTTACGAAAGTGAATTACGCAATATGATTAAAGATTCATACTCGGCAGTTATGAAAATCATAACATCTCATACACCCACCTCAACAATTGTAAAAAGAGTATTGAATAATTTATCAAACGCATACAAGCAAAAAGAAGACAGGATAAACAGCGATTTCTTTTTGAACCTTATAAAAACTACTTCGTGGTAATGATTAAATTAATTGGCTGGAATAAAACTGCGGATTGCCGGGCTAAATATTTTTCCGGCAATCCACTTAAATAAGATTACTTAACCAGCATAAGCTTCTTTGTTGCGGTAAAGTTGTTGGCTTTCAAAGTGTAAAAATAAATTCCGCTTGTTAAATTTGATGCATCAAAATTGCTTGTATAAATTCCTGCTGTTTGCTCTTGATTAACAAGTACCGCAACTTCTTTTCCAAGTACATCAAAAACTTTTAGGCTAACATGAGAAGCTTCCGGAATTGAATACTGTATAGTTGTGGTAGGATTAAAAGGATTAGGATAATTTTGAGCTAAAGAAAAACTATTTGCCAGCCCCTCTTGCTGTTCAACGCTTGTTGCACCGCTACCGTAGTACCAGTTAACCTTTTCAATATCAATTGTTCCGCTGTCAGGTTGGTTTTCATCTGCTGCATAAACAGATAACGAAGCACCATTAGGTGAAATAAAAGTAAAATAAAGCATATTGGTAGTTACCGGAAATCCTGTTAAATAGTTAGTTAGGCTGGTCTCAGTTTTTTACGCGTAATACATCAATAGTTGTACCATCTGGCATAGTTAAAGTACCATAAGCGTCAATGGTTCTTGTAACACTGTAATCAACTGAAAAACCTTGCTTAAATCCAAAAATTTCTATTTCAAAATCTCTTGTTCCTGATTGCGACCAGTTACTGCCATAAGTTAATGGAAATTGATAAATTATTTCTGGAGGATTGAATTCTGTTGTTATTGTTTTTATACCTTCCTCGCCCCCTTCATATACAATTGAATGTGTGCCAATATCTGAATAAATATTATTTTGCACTGAAACATGTGCCCAGCTTTCGGATACAACACCACCAACATCTACAGTTGAATAAGTTGCGTAATTTCCGGCAGTGAATCTATTAGCAACAGGCGATGTTGATGGATCAATATTTACAATATCAATAACAGTTTGATATGGATGACCGCTGAAATCCCAACTGCTTTGCCCTGTTGAGCCTATATCAAAAGAAGTACTAATAGTATCCACATAAGTTGTAATAGTAGTACCCACTGTTAGTAAAGACTCTACGTTAGATTGAGTAATTGTGACCTGTGCTTGAGTAGAAATGAAAAATGAAAAAAGTAATACTAGAAATGTAAGTTTCTTCACGGTTGCCCTCCGTTTATTTGTATGATTATGAATGAGCAATGTTAAAAATATTCATAACAAATGTAAAGGATATTATGCCCGAATATCTTGTTTGGTGGATTAAAAGATGCGATTAATCACAATTTGACTAACGTTTTAACTTAGCCTTCTTGTAGAGTTCTTCGTATTGAAGTGCGGAATGTTTCCATGAATAATCTTTGTTCATTCCGTTTAGTTGGATTTTTTTCCAAACTGGTTTATTAGGGTAATCAAACAATGCTTGCTGAATAGCATTAACCAATGCTTCCGGTTTATATTCAACAAAAGAAAAGCCGTTACCGGTATCCATCCCGTAAGTGTTATATTCATTCCAATCTTGAACAGTATCTGCAAGCCCGCCGGTCTTACGCACAACCGGAACAGTGCCATACTTAAGCGAATAGATTTGATTAAGCCCGCAAGGTTCATAATGAGAAGGCATTAAGAATATATCGGCACCTGCTTCGATTAAATGTGCGAGATCATTATTGTAACCAATATAAGTACCAACTTTGCGGGGCATTTGTTCATGAAGAGCTTGAAACATATTTTCATATTTTTGCTCACCGCTTCCCAATATTATCCATTGAGCATTAAATTGCATCAACTCCCCTAATGCCGACTGAATTAAATCAAAACCTTTTTGAATTGCTAAACGGGAAACGATACCGATTAAAGGAATATCTTTTTGATAAGGCATATTGAATTTTTTGAGAAGCTCTTCTTTATTTTTTTCTTTACCGGAAAGATCATCCTTTGAATAATTGTAAGGAATTAATTTATCTGTTTCGGGATTCCAAACATCATAATCAACACCGTTAATTATTCCGTAAAAATCTTTCTCTCTATATTTTAGTAGATGATGCATTCCCGCAGAATATTCCGGCGTCATTAATTCTTTTGCATAAGTTTCGCTTACGGTATTAATTACGTCTGCAAACGACAATCCTGTTTTTAGAAAATTAACTAGTCCGTCTTGTTCAATTCTTCCGCCGTGATAAAATAAATCTTCACTAATTTCCGCATTAAATAATGTCTGCGGCGAAAACTTTCCTTGATAACCAATATTATGAACAGTAAAAACGGTAGCTGTGTTTGCAAACATTTTATCCCAACTGTAATTGTCTTTAATATACAACGGGATCAAACCCGTCTGCCAATCGTTGCAATGGATTATATCGGGAGACCAATGTAATCTTTGTAAGGCTTCAATGACACTTTTTGAAAAACAAATGAAGCGCTGATCTTCATCAAGATCATTTGTGTAAAGATTGTGGCGATGAAAAAAATATGGGCAGTCAATAAAATAAATTTCTACTGAAGAGTCCCGCAAGTAGCTTTTATAAAGATTAACATCAAAAACTTTTCCGGCAACACGAATCGGCATGGGACTTGCCCATGATTGATACTCAAGATTAAATTTATGCTCGTCAACGGAATAGTACTTCGGCATGAAAACTTTTACATCATGACCAAGTTTTTCAAGTTCAACCGGAAGCGCACCGGATACATCTGCAAGCCCGCCCGTCTTTGCAAAAGGAACAACTTCACTTGCTGCGAAGGCTATCTTCATATTTGGTTATTAGGTTATTGGTTATTAACTCGCGTTACGCTGAAACTTATAAATACCACGTCATTCCCACATGTTTTAAGTGGGAATCTTTACAATAGATACCCGATTAAAGCATTCGGGCATTACAGAGTC
>DSBF01000367.1 GCA_011049495.1 Ignavibacteria bacterium | reverse complement strand
TGTTTTGTATGTTAGTTGTCTGATACCCCGATGCCCTTTCAAGCAATCGGGTGGCTGTGCGCCGTTGGTGGGTTAGTTGCGGATTATTATTAGCTCTTCAACTTCTAAAAATTCCTCTTGGCGAGAAATCTCTTTTAAAGCATCTTGAAGTTGTTGAATAATAACTTCAAGAATATCTTTTGCATCCGAAAGAGAATATGGGTCGTCAAAAGATGTTCTTCCGCCGGTGATTTGAATTCCTTCGGATAATCCGGGTGGCGTTCGTGAAACTTCTGCACCTTTTCCTCGATGGTCATTTCTTCTACTTTTTCCGATTTCATAGTGTTGCTCCTTTTATTAGTTATTGGATTTATTTTCAATCGATAAAAGGTTTACCGATTCTGATAAATTTTCTTGCTTCAAGTGTGAATAGATTTGAGTTGTTCTTAAATCTGAATGAGTCAATAACTTGCTGACTACATAAAGCGGAACTCCCTTTTGAATTAACCAGCTTGCAAATGTATGCCTCAAGGAATGGAAACTTAATTGAGGTGATAATCCGGCTTTAGTTATATATTCACGAAATCTTTTACACAAATACCATTGCTTAAACCTTTCCCCTTGAGACGTAAAAACTAAATCCCCAGCTTTATTCAATTCTCTTTTATGCAATACTCTGAGGGCTGAAATACTTAAAGGCAAACTGTGGACTTTACCGGATTTCGTTCTGCTGTTTCTATTGTCCAAAATAAGGGATGAATTCTTAAAGTCTATTTGCTGCCAAGTAAGATTAATCAAATCATTTTGCCGGACTCCGGTAAGTAGTCCAAATTCAACAATGTCTTTAATATCTTCGTTATCAATAACTCGTTTTAGAGTTTGATATTCCGCTTCGGTAAAGTAAACCAGCAACTTTTCAACAATCTTTGGTTTCCTAATTCCTTTTGTAAGGCTAGCTGAAAGAAAGTTCTTTTCAATAGCCCAATTGAAGGCTGAGGATAAATTAGCAATGTCTCTCTTTACTGCTCTGTTTGATACTTTGCTTAATCTCCACTCAATAAAAGAAATTACTTTTTGTTTTTGAAGCTCGTTAAGGTTAATGTCGCCGGAATATTCTAATAGTTTAATCAGTGTTGTTCTCAAAGACTTTGTGTGATTTTCTGAATGTATATGAGAACTGTAAATCAAAAACTTTGTAATGAAATGCTGAATTGAAACCGGGATAGTTTTACTATCCTTCCGTTGCTGAAGATGATCTTTAAACTCGGATAAAAACTTTGCTGCTTCCGATTTTAATTTTGTCTTTGTAGAAATAGATTTTCTTCTACCGGATTCATCTTGAAAATAAATATAATAATAACCGTTGCGGTGTTTTGAGAGATACATTTAAGAACTCCTCCACCACTAAAAAAGAAATAGGACTTTGCCGTATTAAAGTTCTGACAAAATTTCTGCAAGATTTTTAATTCTGATAGTGATAAGTTGGTTGGCTTTAAAAATAAAAAGGCGAAAACTCGGTTATTTTCGCCACTTGGAGTGGGCAGAGACGGAATCGAACCGCCGACACAAGGATTTTCAGTCCTTTGCTCTACCGACTGAGCTATCTGCCCTCAAAAAACGAATTCAAAAATAGATTTTTTTATATACATTTCCAAAAGGATTTTTTAATCACCTAACGTTGCTACCATTACTGCTTTAATTGTATGTAATCTGTTTTCCGCTTCATCAAAGACTATCGAGTGATCGGATTCAAATACATCATCGGTAACTTCCATAGCTTCAAGACCAAACTTTTGGTAGATATCTTCGCCTATCTTAGTTTCTCTATTATGAAATGCCGGTAAACAATGTAAGAATTTTACGTTCGGGTTCCCTGTATTTTTTATCATATCCATATTAACCTGATATGGTTTCATCAACTTAATTCGTCTTTCCCATTCTTCTTCAGGTTCGCCCATAGAAACCCAAACATCTGTGTATAAGAAATCAACTCCTTTTACACCTTCAACCGGATCATCGGTTAAAGTTATTTCAGCACCGGTTTGTTTTGCAATCTCTTTGCATGTCTTTACAAGTTCTTCGTTTGTCCATAATTGTTTTGGAGCAACTGCTCTAAAGTTCATTCCCATTTTTGCTGAACCGACCATTAATGAATTACCCATGTTGTTTCTTGCATCCCCAAGATAAGCCCAAGTTATTTTGTTCAGCGGTTTACTCGAATGCTCCATAACAGTTAACAAATCTGCCAATACTTGTGTAGGATGGAATTCGTTTGTAAGACCGTTCCAAACCGGAACACCCGAATATTTAGCAAGCTCTTCAACAATTTCTTGACCATATCCGCGATATTCTATACCATCGTACATTCTGCCAAGCACACGTGCAGTATCTTTCATGGATTCCTTCTTACCCATCTGAGAGCCTGAAGGACCGAGATATGTAACTCCCGCCCCTTGATCTAAAGCAGCAACTTCAAATGCACATCTCGTTCTTGTCGAATCTTTTTCGAAAAGCAAAACAACATTTTTTCCTTTTAGCCTTTGTCTCTCTGTACCGGCATATTTTGCCGCTTTGAGATCTTTAGAAAGGTCGAGTAAATATTTGATTTCTTGCGGGGTAAAATCTAATAGTTTAAGAAAACTTCTATTTCTTAGATTGAAAGCCATACTAATTATCCTTAAATTTGTTTAACAATTCTTGTTCCACAATTATCCATGTGAATCTCTTCCATAGATGTTATAACTGCTTCCGTACCACCACCATTAACAAATTGAACCGCCGCTAAAACTTTTGGTCCCATACTTCCGGCGGCAAATTCACCTTGTTGATAGTATTTCATTATTTCATCAACAGTAATTTTATCCAGTTGTTTCTGGTTCGGTTTGTTGAAATTAACATAAACCTTAGGTACATCCGTAATTATATAGAAAGCATCTGCGCCAATTTCATTTGCAAGCAAAGCCGAAGCGAGATCTTTATCAATTACAGCTTCAATTGCCTCGAGATGTTTATCTTTATGTTGAAATACCGGAATACCGCCACCGCCTGCAGCAATAACGATATGACCTTTCTTAGCAAGGTCTTTTACTATTTTCTTGTTTAACACGTCAATCGGTTGAGGTGAAGCAACTACTCTACGCCAACCTCTTTTGCGAGGATCTTCTTTGAATGTCCAATCATTTGCCTTTGCAAGTAAATTTGCTTCTTCTTTTAAGTAGTAAGGACCAATCGGTTTTGTTGGTTCCTTAAAAGCAGGGTCTTCTCTATCGACAAGTACTTGCGTAATAAGTGAAACAACATTCTTTTTAATTTTTAATTCGGTAAGAACATTACGCATCATACGTTCAATCATGTAACCGATTCCTCCTTGGGAATCGGCTACACAAATATCGAAAGGCATCTTTGGAATCTTATATACATTGTAACCGGCATCATTTCTTAATAAAATATTACCAACCTGAGGACCGTTACCATGAGTAATGATTAGATTGAAGTCCTGTTTTATTAAACCGATTACTTTTTTACAAGTATCGAAAGTGTTTTTTTCTTGTTGTTCAATAGTTCCAACTTCATTGTCGCGGAGTAATGCGTTTCCACCGAAAGCGACAACGGCTATTTTTTTCATAAAATACCTTTGTCTTTTAAAACTGTTTCAATAGTATTCTGTCCGATTTCCTGAAGTTCGTATCGAACTCTGGTTGATGGTTTATTGATCTTAAGTATCCTGCCTAAATCTATTGGTGTTCCAATAACAACGGAATCGCACTCAACTTTATTAATTGTTTCTTCCAAATCTTTAATCTGTTGAGCACCATATCCCATTGCAGGAAGCAAAATTCCTATGTTAGGATATTTTTCATAAGTCGCGGTAATTGATTTCACTGTGTATGGACGCGGATCAACTATTTCTGATGCACCTAATTTTTCAGCGGCAACGGTACCTGCACCAAACTGCATTTCTCCATGAGTTAAAGTAGGTCCATCTTCAACAACTAATACTTTTTTATCTCTAATTACTTCGGGATTATCAACAAACAATGGTGATGCGGCTTCAATAATAATTGCATGCGGATTAACATGTTTTACATTATGCATGACTTCAAGAATATCTTCTCCATCGGCAGTATCAATTTTATTAATTACTACTGCATCGGCTAAACGGAGCGAGGTGTTACCGGGATAATAATAAAGCTCATGTCCAGGTCTATGAGGGTCTGCAACTGTAAAAGTTACATCAGCATGATAAAATGAAGTATCGTTATTGCCACCGTCCCATAGAATTACATCGGCTTCTTTTTCAGCTTCACGAAGAATTGCTTCATAATCAAC
>DSBF01000049.1 GCA_011049495.1 Ignavibacteria bacterium | reverse complement strand
GTTACGAATCTAGTCGAAAGTCGAGCCGAAAAAAAATACATTTAAGGCAGCAGATGACAGTCAATGCCCAAATTTTCATTCCGTGCTATAATTTTCAATGCCAAATATTCTTCCCTGGTTTCTGAAAATTGACTGTCATCTAATGTCTTAATCTCTTCTGCCCCGAATTTCTACTATGGTGCATAACGGTTACGTGTATGGTGTCGTTTGGCATTACGAAGCACGAACCTGTCAAACCGCTACATTGTTTATTAGATGTAATGCCCTTGAAATTGGCACTATCCGCCAAATGCACTATACACGATGTTACCGCCTGATGTTCATTCATTTCAGTCTTTTTTTCTATCAATTTGCTACTACTTTTCTGTCTGCCGTGCGTTGGGACAGACACACTTATTGACAAGTCTTGGCTTGTGGGTCGGCTTTGAGCGACTTGCCAATGTGTATGGATGCGAAGCGTTGGCATTTCATTTAATTGATTTTAATTTCTATTTCATTTTCAATGTACTCTATTGCCGTTTGCTCGTCCTTCTCAATCGCCATTTCTACTGCGGTTTTGGCTACTTCCAAAAGGTGTTCAGATTGCTTTTTTAGTTGGAAGCTTTCTTCTACTAAATCGGCAATTTCTCTTTGCTTATCAAAGTCAATAATAGGTACGATAACTTTTTCTATTTCACTTACTCGCCAATGCAAAATGATGGAACCGCCTGCATCTCGTTCGGCTTGCATTTGAACCAATTTTGAATTTAATGCAAGTGTAAGGTATTCAGGAATAATTTTGTTTTTGTCTTTAACTGTTAAATGAAGAATTGCACCCGAAGTAATAAAATTTGCATCTTCTCTGAGCATGTATGCAGTACCGACACTGCCGTCTTTTGAAAAAAGTATCGTTTCCTTTTTCGGTTTGAGTTTTTTGATTTGCTCTGCATTTTCTTTGCAAAAATCATCTGTTAAATATTTATCCGGTGTTGAAAGACCAAATTTGTTATAGTCTGAAACTCTTACAAATGGTAAACCTTCATCAGCGTAAACTGACGAACCGGGTTCTATAGATTTTTTAATTTTGACAATATTAACAAGCTGGTCGTAATCGGTAGATTTAATGCGATTTACAACTTGTTCATACTTCAATTGATAATACTCTGCATCCAAACGCCCTGAACTGCCAAAAGATTCGGAAAAGTTTTTAACATTTACAGGTTCTTTGCTTGGTTGAAAATCTTTTAAATTGAGGGTTTCAAGAAGTACGTTTTCAGCTTTGGCATAAAGTGATTTGGCATTATTTATTCCTTCTATGTATTTATGAACTATTCCTTCAATTTTGGATTGAAAAATATCAGTAGGCACAAATACCAAAGTTCTTTTTGTACGCTCTAATGTTAATTGGTATTGTATTGTTAATTCTCTATGCCTTTGAAGCTGACTAAAGCCATATTTAGATCTTAAAAAAATGAGAAGATAAAATTTATTAATGTCCCTAATATTTTTGAGCCCCATTACAGTCCGAGAAAGAGCAACCATTTCATGCTCATAAACAATACTTGGATAGCTTGGTGTACCAACCTTTGTTATCACAATGTCATTGCGATTAAGGGTATTTACACCTGATTGATTCTGAACAAATTCTAAAGGTATTTTCTCAAACGTTTTATCTTGCTCTTTTGTAATCAAAGGGAACTTAACACAATCAACGCATCTTATAAACGGTGTATCTCCTATTTCATATAGGTGGGTAGCGGCTGGGTAAAATGCACTCGCTATAAAATTTCCAAATTGTCGCAATTCGACTGAATTTTTCAATCTTAATACATGCTCAACCCTTAAATCTTCTTTTTCGAAGAATTCTGAGTCAAAACGGTCTCCTAAGTCAATTTTCAAAAAGTTTACTTCACTAATTTCCAGCCCTTCCAACAAAGCCTTGTATTTTGCTTCATCGAAAGGGCTTAGGGTTTTCCCACAAATGAGAGATTTTCTTTTTTGGCAAATTCTAAAAATGCTTCTGCAATGCCGTCCTGTGTTTTCCCATCGTGATTAAACAGGTCATGTTTTACAATCAGGTGGTCGTGGCTATCTAATACATATTCATCAAGGTCTTTTGGAGTGGCTACATAATGCACTACGCTTTCTTTTAGCTCCATTTTGCCTTGTACGGGGTCGGCAACTTCGGGTTTAATCTTAAATTTGTCGGGAAAATCCTTCTTGCGCAAATAAATTTTATCTCCGCTATTGTCCTTGCTTGGCTCTTGCATGGTGGCAAAAAATATCGGGTAATCTTCCACTTTGGGGCAAAGTTTATCGTCCCATTTTTGCACAAACAGCACGCTGGTTTTAGTACCGGTATGTGGTTTAAACACATTGCCGTGCAAACCAACCACGGCAAGAATACGGCAACGCTCTGCAATAAAGTCACGAATATTTTTATCTGATGAATTATTAAACCTTCCTTGAGGCAAAACAATTGCCATTCGTCCGCCCGGTTTTAGAAAATCAAGGTTTCTTTCAATAAACAGAATATCCCTACCGACTTTGGTTTGATATTTTCCGTTAGGTTTTTTCCCTAATTCGTATTTTGCCAATATACGGCTTTCCTTTATATCACCGGCAAAAGGAGGGTTTGCCATGAGAATGTCAAAAGAAAAGTCCTGATTGTTTTTATTGGTGCGTAATTTTTTAAACTTTCGCCAACCTTCAAAATAGGTGTCTTGCCAATCCTCATCGTTTGTTTTTTCGTCCCAGCGTTCCCAGTCAAGTGTATTTAAGTGCAAAACATTTGTTTGTCCATCTCCCGCAATTAAGTTTAATGTACGTGCAACACGAACCGATTTTTCGTCAAAGTCTATGGCAAAAACCTTGTCATTTACGTAGTCAGTGCATCTTGCAGGTTTTTGTTCCAGTGTAAATAAATGGCTCTTGTCTAAACCTTCATCTTTCATTATTTGCTCCCACACATGAAAAATAGTGTGTACAGGGAACCCACAACTACCGGCTGCTGTATCAATCATGGTTTCATGTTCCTGCGGGTTAAGCATTTTTACACACATGTCAATTACATAGCGTGGTGTAAAATACTGTCCTTTTTCGCCTTTACTGCTTTTATTGATAAGGTATTCAAAAGCATCGTCAACAACATCCAAATTGGAGTTGAAAAGTTTCACATCCTGCAAAGACGAAACACAAACCGATAAATGTGAAGCGGTGAGTTCAATTCTTGAGTCATCTGAAAAAACACCCTCCCATTTTGTTTTTGCTTGGTTAAAAAGCTTTTGGATTTTCTCTTTTAATTCTGTTTCGGTATCACCGTAATTTCTAAATTCAAGATGTCGGGTTTTATTTCTCCCTGCTTCCATCTCGTCATACAGTTTGGTGAAAATCAATTTGAAAAGTTCCTCGAAAACATCAACTCCGGCATTTGCCAAAACTTCATCTTCCATTTCAAGCACCAAATCTTTTAACGATTTCCTTTCGGTACGAAGTTTATCTTTTTCAATTAGGTTTTCAATAGTCCATCGTTCGGATAATATATCGGAAAGCTTTTCACTTGCCTTTGGGATTGCAGGAATATCTTCAAAATAATTCGGGTCTTTCCGGTGATAGAATGAAACAGATTCACCATTACTCCATATTCCAATTGGTGCTCCTGTTGCGTTACAATATGATTTTAATTGCTCCTTACCATCTTTTAATTTTGGCTTTTTCAATTCCACCATGATGTAAGGAAAAGTAGTTTGCTGTTTATCGAAAATTACAATGTCAGCTCGTTTCTTTTCCCGACCGAATGAAACTGCATATTCCAGTTCCATTCTTTCTGTGGGATATTCATAATCATCAATTAAAAGTTGGATGTATAATTGTCGAACTGCTTCTTCGGGTGTTAATTTTATCTCCTTTTTACGAACCAAAATTTCACATAAGGAGTGGCTTTTCCTCTAACATCCTTTACAATAATTCTGTTTTCAAGATTTTGAATCTCAACCATATTGAACTGTGTCAATTTATAGTTGGAGTCTTTTAGTATTTCGGCAATTCTCATATTATTTTATCCTTGTTTATTCATATTATTTAAACCCACAAATTTAACATTATCCGCGGGTACGTCGGCAAAAAAACTGCTCTTTTGCAAGCTGAAGCATCGGTTTGTGTGTCGGAGCTTGCAAATGTGCAGTTTTGTGTGCGGGCTGTTCATTATTTCGTTTTCTTTTTTTCTGTCTTTAAGTAGCAAATTGTCTGTTCGTTTCTGTCTTTTTACACTGACGGCTAACTCGTTTATATGTATGACAAAACCATACAATACATTCCAAATTGGGTGGATATG
>DSBF01000047.1 GCA_011049495.1 Ignavibacteria bacterium | reverse complement strand
GTATAAAGCGGTTTCTCATCAAACGAAATTGATATTAACGGTTTTATCTCATTAAAAATATTTTCAATACCCGAAATTATCGTTTCATCAATTTCGTATGAATCTTTCCTATAACCTCTTTTTTTAATTGTTCTATTGCTTTTCGTTAGTAATAATTCTGAAATAGTTGATACATATTGGATTTTATTCTGAGGTAATTCTTCATTAAAATATTTTTCTACATTAAACTTAATTTCAACAGCAGTTTGATTTTGTTCATCGAACTCAAGAATACGGTTGTTAAGTTGAGTTATTAATTTTATCAGCGGATTAATCTCTAAATTGATTATCTCATTTAAGATATTAGTAATCTGCTCGATATAGAACCTGTAAATCTCTTCATTACTTTGTGAATACAACGATAGTCCGAGTTTCTCAATAGGTTTTCTAAATCTTACAATTGCCTTTAGTTGATTAACAAAAGTGTTCTTACCACCAAGTAAGCGTATTATATCTTTAATATCTTTTGAAAGTTCGCTGTTAGAAATTTTTCTTGAAATAAAATCTTCAATAGTTAATTCCAATAACTCCTCCGCATCCTGCTGATTTATCGGAGAGAAGTTAGCGTCAACACCAATTTCAGGAGAATACTCTTTCAAGAGATTAATACAGAATGAATGTATTGTTGAAATATTTGCTGAAGTTAATTGTCGTCGAATTCTCTGAAGCCGGTTAAATATTTCGGAGTTCTTTTCGTCAATTATTCTATTATCTATTTCATTTGCAATTTTTTTATTCAACTCGCCGGCAGCTTTTTCGGTAAATGTAATTGCAACTATTTTATTCAACGGAATATTTTCTTGAAGCGCAATTTCTATATAACGATTAGCGAGAACAAAAGTTTTTCCCGAACCTGCATTTGCAGTTAAGGAAATATGCTTTTTATAATTTAACGCTGCTTCTTGATGTGGTGTTAATTGTGGCATATTAAATAAGAGGAAGTTTTATTTGAAATATAGTCCCTTCGTTTGTGGTTTCTTTAAGAGAAATTTCACCGCCGATATTTTCAATAGTTTTTTTAGCCATACTTAACCCGATACCCATTCCATGTTGTTTTGTGCTGAAATTAACCTCAAAAATTTTATCGATGTTCTCCAGTTTAATCCCTTTACCGTTATCATTAAAAATTATATTTAAATATTTATCTTCGTGTTCAATTTTTATTTTTATTTTATCTGCATCAGCTTGTATAGAATTTCTAATTAAGTTTATGAATACTCTTTTAAGTTGATCTCTATCTGCTTCAATATTATAATCATTTCCGAATACGTCAATAGTGATTCTTTCATCGCCAAAAAGATTAATAGAGTCGTTAACGATTTCTTTAATATTTACAATCTCTAATTTTGGATTCGGCATTCTTGCGAACGATGAAAATTCAGAGGCTATGTTTTTTAAAGTTTCTATTTGATTAATAATAGTGTTTGTAACCTTTTCAAAAAGTTGATCAAATTTAGGTGATTTGTCGTTGTATGATGCTATTAATTGCTGAACCGATAATTTCATGGGCGTCAACGGATTTTTTATTTCATGTGCTACTTGCTTTGCCATTTCTTTCCAAGCAGTCTCTCTTTCAAATTCGGCTATTTCTGCTTGACTCCTTTTCAATTCCTTAACCATGTAATTGAATCCTTTAACCAACTCGCCAACTTCATCTTTGCTGGTTGCTTTCACTTCAACATTCAAATCACCGCTTGCTACCGAACGTGTAGCATTTTTCAATCTCTCAATAGGTTTTGAAAATTGGTTTGTTAAAACAAATCCCAAAATAAGTATAATGACCATCGCTACCGAATAGCTTATAAAAATATAAACATCAACTTCTTCACCCGATAGAGGCAGCATTATTCTATTAAAACCGTCAGTCACTTTTATTACATAGTATTCACCGAACAAACTTGTTTTATAATAAAATGAATTGAAAGAGTAATTCTCAATTTTCTCTTTAACAATGGCTTCAATAAACCCGTGCGAAAATAAACTTTGGTATGCAACCGGATTAACAACCTTAGGAATCAATCCAACTTCATAGAATTGATTTTGGGTAGATAATACATAACGGTTGCCTCTAAAAAGAGTGAAATCAACTCCCAAATCGTTTTTGGCTTTAACGGCAGCAGCATTTAGATTGAGTGAACTCTTTACTGAGTAATTTTCAAGGTAGTTTGAAATACTAACCGCTCGTTTTTCTAATTTATATTCGATTGCGTAATCATTTTTTTCGCTTGTGATATTTCTAAAGAAAAACGACACCAAGATTAGCGGGATTAAAGAAATTAATATGAATGAAAGAAGCAGCTTTACCGCAAAGGATAATTTTAATTTCCTGTATTTTATAATAAATATTGAAAAGTAAATTGTAAACGCAATAAGAATAAAAAGAATATGAACAAAAAATATTTTAAAGAAGTCAAACAATCCCCAGCTTAAATCTTTTTCCTGAAGAGCAACAGCAATTACCCTGCTAATACCATCACGTTCACGCTTAAGAACAAAAACAAGATGTTCTTCATTATTGATTTCAAAATTTATCCAGGCTTCACCGTATTGATTAAACGGTGCATCAAGTATTGAAAGAATTTCCTTTTCACCTAAGTTATAATTCGATATAGAGTTTATTAAAGTCCCCTGATGAAAATCAAACATCTTGAGTTTAGTAAAATCAATTGAATCATTAATATAACTTGCATCCGAGACAATAAACTCCGGGGCTTCGAACAATCCGAGTGAACTCAAATCATAAACTACACTTACAGTTACGTAGCCAAGTATTCCCTCCACGTCTTCTACCGATGCAATACCCCTAATTAATTTGTTATCGGAATAAAGAATATTTTCTTCGAAGATTATTATTTCATGCAAATCACTTAGTTCAATAGAGTATTTATCCCAATCAATTTCATATTCTTTGTTAAACCGGAAATCAAATGATCCGATTTTATTATTATTGTAATCAAGCAAAGAAATAGAGCTGCCGAGTGATTCTTTTTGTAAAATACTATTACTCCATAACTTAAAAGCAATCGAAGAAGCATTCTTATTATCGAAATAGAATGATTGCACGGTTTCTCTATCAGTGATTGCTCTAACAAGTGTTTCTTGTACGGCAAACTTTAACAAGTCTTCATTTTGTCTCGTTAAATTGTATGCGGTATTCTTTAGAGATGTTCTTTCTGCAAGAGAATTATATTGTGTTAAAAGAAGAATTACAACAACTGATGATGCCATAGAATAGACAAAAATATTTGCAAACTTCCAATTTTGTTTTTTGTCAATCATTAAAAGAGCAATAAATGTAAAAAGAATAAATAATACTCTTACAAAGGGTGTCCCCTGTGGTTCTCGCTGAATGAAATCAAAAACTAATGCTGCCAATTGAATAAAGAAAAATAATCCAATAAAATATTTTAATTTATTTTTGCTAAGCGGAACATTTGCATAAATAATTAATAGCAAAGTAACCGCTCCAATAAATGCAAATAATCCCAGAAGTAAAACATTAAACAACATGAAGGATTCAATATCGGAAGGAATAAGTGAACTCTCTCTATAATATCTTAACGACGAATCAACAACAATGCTCTTAATTGAAGCACCTAAACCACGTAAAGACAGGAGGTACACTGAAGTAAACGTTACCGAAGTAAATGCAAACTTAAACCAAGAAGAATTTTGGTCAATATAATTATGAAAATAATCGAGTGCATATCTAAATGCTAAGAATATTATTGCGGAGAATGCTATCAACGAAAGGAACAGTTCAATCGGTGATCCGGCAATTCCTTCACCGAATAAAGATGAAAAATATTTTGAATTAGATATGTCCCAGTCTGTTGCTAATTCCGTTATGTTCAAATATAGAATTAGGTAACGAAGGAAAAGGATATAAAGTGCAAAAACGGCAAACTTTGTAAAACGGCTTTTAATTTTAATGGAACTTTTTAAAACCAATAACCCGATTAAAAAAAATAAAACAACTGAAAGTACCGACTGCATAACATCGAAAGCATAGGCAGTATTTTGCAGCTCCATCTCCCGTGTAGGTTTAAAAAATGTAACCACCCCGATTTTATTATTGTTGTTATTCAATATCGGAAAGGAATGTTTTCTTCCATCCCTTGAGAGTGCCGCTTCCCTGAAGTAATTGATTTCAAAATTTGTATTAAACTTTTGGTTATAGTGCTCAATAAGACTTAAAGGAGCGTAATATTTGTTTTGAATTTGATAATTTTTTTCAAGTGGTTCAAACAATATTAATGTGTAAGTATAAGGT
>DSBF01000038.1 GCA_011049495.1 Ignavibacteria bacterium | reverse complement strand
ATAGTAACCTTCAGAGAACTAAATAAAAAAGAAATAAATGATTACGTTGATACCGGAAGTCCGATGGATAAAGCAGGCGCTTATGGAATTCAAGATGACTTCGGAGCTGTTTTTGTAAGTAAAATTAACGGCTGTTATTATAATGTGGTCGGTCTTCCTCTTTCAAAATTATATGCATCTCTGCTAAATATAATTTAGTAGCCTTAAAGAAAATCCTTTTCCGAAAAATTTCGAAAAAAAACATAAACTTTTAAAAATCGCATAGAAAATTCGTTATTTGCAATACATAGACTCGGTTATCCTTGATTTTCCGTCGCTTGGTTGCTATTTTAGTTAGACTATTAACTAAAAATAAATATGGAGGATATTATGGCTGATGAAAATGGATTAGGCAAAGGATTATTCCTCGGATTATTAGCAGGAACAGTTATTGGTTCTGTTATTGCATTATTATATGCTCCCAAATCCGGTAAGGAATTAAGAGGTGAATTAAGAAGTAAAGGAGAGGAACTTCTTGATGAATCCGAAGAGTATCTCGAAAGAGCAAAAGTAAAAGCGTCGGAATTAATAAATGACGGCAAAAAGAAATCCGAGAAGTTGATCTCCGATGCGAAATCTAAAGTTGATGATCTGCTTGAAGAAGCTGAAAAAGTACTGAGTGACGCTAAAGATAAAACCAGCAAATATGTTGGAGAGAGTAAAGGTAAAATTGATAAAGAAAGTGAAAAACTGAAATCAGCCGTTAAAGCTGGTATCGATACTTACAAATCAGAAAAAGAAGCATAGTTGATAAAATGATAATCGAGATATTAATAATAATTGCTCTGGTACTTGTAAGTGCTTTGATCATATATAGCTTTGTAACTCTCAAAAAGTTGAATCGATCGATTGATGTATTAAGTGCAGACGTACATCGTTTGATCGATTCAACCATTCCGGTTTTGGATAATCTAAATGAAGCTTCCAACAAAATTGCTAAAATTGCAGATGATGCGGAAAGCCATATGAATGAGTTAAATGAGTTTGTTTCTAATACAAAACATAAGCTCAACTCTTTTTTAACTCGTTTTAAAGAAGGAACTGACCAAAACCCCGTTATAAATCTTATTAAAAACCTTAGTGCTCTCTCGAAAGGGATCAGTGCATTTTGGGAAAAATATAAATCATAATTGTGACATCGAAACATAGAGGAGAGACATCTTGAAAGAGTATAATCCGGATGCAATACGCAATATAGCATTCATTGGTCATGGAGGAAGTGGGAAAACTACTATATCTGAGTTATTACTCTACACTGCCGGAGAAATTAACCGTATAGGAAAAGTAGAAGAGGGAAATACCATTTCTGATTACAACCCGAATGAAATTGAAAGACAAATATCAATTTCTTCTGCCCCTCTTCATCTCGAGTGGAATAACACTAAAATTAATTTTATCGATACACCCGGCTATTCTGATTTTATCGGGCAGGTAATCAGCAGTTTGCATGTTGTAGAAACTGCCGTTGCAGTTGTTAAATCTGCCGAAGGTGTTGAAGTTGGTACTGAGGCAACATGGAATTATGTAAAACAATATAATCTTCCCGCCTCTGTTATTATCAATAAAGTTGATAACGAACACTCAAGGTTCAATGATACATTTCTAATGATCAAAGAACATTTAAGCCAAGATGCAACAGTCATTACTATGCCGGTTAATGAAGGGATTAACTTTACAACCGTAATTGATCTTATTAAAATGAAAGCTTATCAATATGAAGATGTGACTTCTAAAAAAGCCGTTGAAGTTGATATTCCGGCTGACTTAAAAGATGAAGTAGAAACTATGCGCGAAGAGTTGATTGAAAAAGTTGCAGAGTCAAGCGAAGATTTAATGAACAAATTTTTTGAAGAAGGTACATTAAATGATGATGACCTTAAAAAAGGTTTGAAAGCCGCAATATTAACCGGAGCAATTGTTCCTGTATTTGCCGCTTCCGGTACTAGGGGAGTTGGATTAAATAATTTTATGGATTTTGTCGTAAACTATTTCCCATCTCCTGTTGAAGCTCCTACACCTAAAGCAACAATTAAAGGCAAAGATGCAATTGAAATTAAATGTGATCCAAAAGGTGAAGTTGCTGCTTTAATCTTTAAATCGTTATCCGAGCAACATGTTGGAGAATTATCTATTTTCAAAGTTTATAGCGGAACCATGGAACCCGGAATGGATCTCATCAATTCATCCAACGAAAAACCGGAAAGATTGGGGCAGTTATCTATACTTAACGGCAAGCAAAGAAAAGAAGTTAGCAAAGTTGTTGCCGGCGATATTGGTGCGGTTGTTAAATTAAAAGACACTCACACCGGCGATACGCTTGCAAGTAAAAATTTCCAGGTTATCTTTGATCCGATTAAATTCCCGGAACCGGTTATACGCGGTGCAATTAAACCGAAAGCAAAAGGGGATGAAGATAAAATTTCTTCCGGTTTACATACCGTTCATGAAGAAGATCCTACATTATCGGTTCATTTTGATCCCGAACTTGCTCAAACAATTGTTACCGGTCAAGGTGAACTTCAGTTAAATCTTGCAATAAAATTATTGAAAGATAGATACGGAGTGGAAGTCGATCTTGTAGAACCGAGAATTCCTTACCGTGAAACTATTAAAAAAGTTTGCGATGTTGCCGAATACAAACACAAGAAACAATCCGGCGGTAGAGGTCAATACGGTCACGTACTATTAAAATTAGAACCGCAACCCCGCGGTACCGGATTTGAATTTGTCGATGCAATTGTCGGCGGTGTTGTACCGGGCAGATTTATACCTGCAGTTGAAAAAGGTCTTAAGGAAATATTGAATAAAGGAATTCTAACCGGGAGTAAAGTAATTGATGTTAAGGTAACTTTATTTGACGGTTCATTCCACAACGTAGATTCCGATGAAGTATCATTTAAGATTGCCGCATCCCAAGCGTTTAAGAAAGGATTTCTATCCGCATCACCCGTAATTCTTGAACCGATTTATGATATAACGGTAAAAATACCCGAAGAATATATGGGCGATGTTATGGGGGATATTTCAAGTAAGCGCGGTAAAATTTCCGGTATGGATTCCGAAGGTCCTTTCCAAATTATTAAAGCAAAAGTTCCGTTATCGGAATTATATAAATACGCAACACACCTTCGTTCTTTAACTTCGGGAAGAGGAATGCATGCAAGAGCATTTTCACATTACGAAGAAGTACCTAAAGATGTTGAAGCAAAGATCATCGAAGAATACGAAAAATCAAAAGAAGAAGATTAATATTATTATTTTTCATAAAGCGGAAGAATACCACTTCCGCTTTTTTTATTTTGTAATTGACTCATTTGTCATTCCCGCGAAAGTGGGAATCCATTGATATAAAAATGAAGGTATTTAGATGGATAAACTTTGGTCACCCTGGCGTGCAAATTATATTCAATCTTTTAAACACAAAAGCGATAGTGAAGAATGTGTGTTTTGTTCTGTTCATCAATTGGATATTAACGATGACGAATCGCTGGTAGTTTATAAATCCGATTTATGTTTTGTGATGCTTAATTTGTATCCGTACAATAGTGGTCATCTGATGATTATCCCTTATCGCCATATCTCCGATATAGAAGAAATTACAAATGACGAATTTGCCGAAATAACCAAACTCATTACTTTATCTAAAAAAGCATTGACAGATTTAATGAAACCTCAAGGTTTTAACATCGGTGCTAATATCGGCAAAGCTGCCGGTGCCGGAATTGATCAGCACATACATTTTCATATTTTACCAAGATGGATTGGCGATACTAACTTTATGCCTGCTATTGGTGAAGTAAAAGTTATTTCGCAAGATTTGCTGGAAACTAAGAAAGAGTTGGTGAATGCGTTTAATAAAATACTGTGATCGGTTGGGCTTTATGATATTTCCAAAATTTGAGCAAAATGTTTTTAATTACTTATAAATTTCTTTTCTGTGCCCCAAACGTAATACAACTATATTTTTCTGGTCAATATCAAATATTATTCTGTAATCTCCGACACGATTTCGATAAGTGCCGAGTATAGGATTTGATAATTTTTTGCTGTTAATAAAAAGGGTCTTTCTTCATGGATGATAATTTATTTCCAATTCTTTCTTTATCACTAGGTCCTAATTTTTCAAGATCCTTAATTGCCCTATTAGTAAGAAGAATTTGATACATCAGAATATTTCATCATAATTTTTTAAATCACCCTTTTTATAATCTTCCCTTGCTTCAGCAATAGAATTAATAAATTCATTACTTGATAATGCTTTTAGATCTTCAAGATAATCT
>DSBF01000422.1 GCA_011049495.1 Ignavibacteria bacterium | reverse complement strand
TCGTATAAAATAAATGCTTATGATGATTCCAAAATTCTCTTTATAAATGGACGCCTTCTCCCCTCTGCTGAAATTATGAATACTCTTTTATTAGAAGGTGATGATGAAATTTTTACAAATAATAATAAAGTTATCGCCGCAAGATTAAGTAATGAAAACATTTCGAAATTAATTGGAAATAATAAAGATGTTTTGTCAGATTTCTCCATGCTGAGTTGTAAACAAACTGAGCTCGAAGCATACCTTTTTGAATATCCTTGGCATTTAATTCAAAAAAACGGTGAAGAAATTTCAAATGATATCAAGTTAATTTCACCCAAAATAACAGATAATAATTTTGAGGGTGTTCATTTAATTAATAAAGAAAATATTTTCATCGGCAACAATGTTAATATAAAACCAAATGTTGTACTTGATGCATCCGATGGACCAATTTTTATTGAGGATGAAGTAACAATATTTCCAAATACTTATATAGTTGGTTCTGCTTATATAGGTAAAAAATCGTTGGTAAAAGCTAACACACAAATTTATCAGGATACTTCAATCGGACCGGTATGTAAAGTCGGTGGTGAAATTGAAAACAGCATTATTCATTCTTACTCAAATAAACAGCATGAGGGATTTCTTGGACATGCATACTTAGGTTCTTGGATTAATATCGGAGCAAGCTCAAACAATTCCGATCTTAAAAATGATTACAGCAAAATTAAAGTGATTCTAAATGGTGAAGAAGTTGATACCGGTACAAATTTTATGGGATTGATTATGGGTGACCACTCAAAATGTGCTATTAATACTGCATTTAATACAGGGACTGTAATTGGTGTTTCATGTAACATTTATGGAAGTGGATTCCCGCCCAAATATGTTCCCTCTTTTAGCTGGGGCGGAGCCGAAGGATTGAGAGAATATCATTTGCGAAAAGCTATTGAAGTTGCAAAGATTGTAAAATCAAGACGTAACATATCAATGAGTGTGAATGATTTGGAATTATTCAAATTTGTTTTTGATTTGACACAAGCTGAAAGGAAATAAATTTAATTTTCAATTTCATTCCAAGAATAACCAAAGTGTTTTGATGAATCACTCCTCAAAATTAATATAGTTTATCATAATGTTTAAAAACTACTTTTATCTAAATCGTGCGGTAATTGAATTGAGTGAAATGCTTATTGGTTCAACTATCTTTGAAGTTTTCACACAAGAAAAAGAAACTCTGTATTTTCACATCCCGACCGAAGAAAATGAATATCGCCATTTAGTTGTTTCTATCAACCAATCTGAACCGTATTTAATTATAAAAGATGAGCACAGAAAAGCACGAAAGAATGTCGCAAATTTTTATTCTGATTTATTGCCGGATAAAATTGAAGCCATTCAAATTGCACAAGATGACAGAATAATAAAAATAATATGCACAAATTTTTATCTTTTAATTCCAATTCGAGGAACAATCTCGAATGTGATTGCCTTATCTGAGCATGGTGAACCGGAGTTTTTTAGAAAGGTTAAGCGTGTTGATGAAACTGAACTTATCGCAGATTTGAATTCACATAGTTATAATACAGCATTTAATATACCCGAGATCAATAATGAAATAAAAAGTCTGGATGAGCTTAAGAAATCATTTTCTTATTTAACTAAAGATATTCTCAATGAATTAAAATCACGTACATCGACAGATAATTTCGATCATCAAAAGGAAATATTGTTGAGAATACTTTCACAAATCAATAACGATCCGATTCAAATATTTTATACTAATGATCTTAATAGATTTGTGTTTGTGCCATCAGGATTTATTTCTCTCTCAAGGGATTCAGAAGTTTACGAATATGATAATTACCAAGATGCATTATTAAAATTACTTGCGGTGGGCAACAAACTTTCACGTGAACAAAAATTGCAAAAAGAAATTTCCAAGCATATCGGAAAAGAGTTGAGCATCTATTCAAATAAACTCAACAGTTTGCAGCAAAGAGTAGATGAAGGATCCAAAGAAGAATTGTATAGAAAATATGCTGATCTTCTTCTTTCCAACATGCAGAAAATCAAAAAAGGAATGAAGGAAATTACCGTGGATGATTTCACAACTTCTGAGACTTATAAAATTTCTTTGAATGATAAATTCTCTCCAAAGCAAAATGTTGACTATTATTACGATAAAGCACGCGGTGAAAGAATTAATTATTCGAAATCGTTAGAGTTATATCAATCAGCTAAATCTTATTACGATAAAATTCTGGATATTCAAAAAGAATTTGAAAATTGTGATGACCTTTCTAAATTGATTTCATTAAAAGAAAAACTTGGTTTAAAGGATCAGAAAGTGATTGAGAAAAATGAACCTCAAATGAAATTCCGGCATTTCATTATTGAAAATAAATATCATGTATTTGTCGGTCGTGACAGTAAGAGCAATGATTTTCTTTCAACAAAATTTGCAAAGCAAAATGATTATTGGTTTCATGCACGTGGATATGCGGGCTCACATGTGGTTCTTAGAGTCGACAATCCCAAAGAAGGTGTTCCAAAAAATATTATAAAAAACGCTGCTTCCATTGCTGCATATTTTAGTAAAGCAAAAACAGCCGGAACTGCACCGGTTGCTTACACATTCGCAAAATTTGTTACAAAACGAAAAGGTATGGAACCCGGTAAAGTTATGATGCAAAAAGAAAATGTTTTACTAGTCAAACCAGAAATTCCAAGTAATACAGAACAAGTTGAGGATTAACAGAAAAATCCCCGGGATTTTTGTAAAGCGACGATCTCGACAGAGTCGAAGTCAGACGACCTTCGTCGCTTATGTTTTACGACTTGCTTAACCCCAAAGCAAGCGATCAAGGATGATCGCTTTACATTGAGTGTTCGTCTTTTTGAATTTGGTGCTTCAATATTGTTTAGAATTTAGATATTAGTATTTCCTTTTGCTTTATTGAAATTGTGTTTCACAAACACTATTATTGTATATACACATAATATATACGAGTATTACAATGGAAAAAACAAAAATATTCAAGAGCGGTAACAGTCAGGCAATTCGTCTTCCCAAAAAATACAGAATAATTGGTGACGAGGTATATATTAAAAAAATGGGAGATGGATTATTAATACTTCCGCAAAACTCTGCATGGAGTTCTTTGATTGAAAGTCTGAACAGTTTTTCATCAGATTTTATGAATTCGAGAGAACAACCGATAATTGACGAGCGCGAAGATTACTAATGAAATATCTTTTGGACACAAATATCTGTATCTACTTAATCAAAGGTAAAGATCAAAAACTTCTTAAAAAATTCATCAAGCATTCCCCACTTGATTTTGCTATTTCTTCAATAACTGTTGCTGAACTTTGGTACGGTGTTTATAAAAGTACAAAACAAAAAGAAAACAAATCTGCGTTATTATCTTTCTTACAACCTTTTGAAGTGATTGACTTTAAGGAGCAATCCGCAGAGATTTACGGTTTACTTAGAGCGAAATTAGAAACTGATGGTAATCTAATTGGCTCAATGGATTTGCTGATTGCATCAATTGCCCTCGCCAACAATTTAGTTTTGTTGACTAACAATGAAAAAGAATTCAAACGGGTTCCTAAGCTGAAATTTGAAAATTGGGTTAAGTGATTAATTTTATTTGTAAAGAGACGATCTCGACAGAGTCGAAGTCAGACAACCCTCGTCGCTTATGGATTGCGACTTATTTAACCCCAAAGCAAGCGACCAAGGTCGTCGGGTGTCGACTCTAATGAGAAGGTCGCTTTACAATTAGTATTCGTCATTTTGAATATTGTGTAAATAAGTTAATAATATTGTAGTACTTGACACTACATCACAATTATCATATATTTTATTATGAAACTTGAATTTGACTGGGATCAATGGAATATCCAAAAGAATGAACTTAAGCATGGAGTGTCGAAACTTGAGTCAGAGTCTGTATTTTATGATGAACATTTTGTCATATTTGAGGATCTTAAACATTCTACAAAATCTGAAACAAGATGGATTGGATTTGGTCAAAGTTTTCTGAAACGTGTTTTAATGTTGGCTTTCACAATTAGAAACAATAAGGTAAGAATAATTAGTTCAAGACCAGCTTCAAAAAAAGAGAGAAATATTTATGAAGAAAAATCTAAATGAGATTAAGGATTACGATAAAAAAGATACAACTCAATTTATTGATCGAAAACATCCGAAAAAACTAAAAGACTTGGACATAGAATTGCCAATTGAAGAGCCGACAAAAGTAGTAAGTATTAGATTGCCGAGTAAATTGCTAAATCAACTTAAAGCGTACGCAAGTGATCGGGATGTTAATTATTCTGCTCTCATAAAAATGATTTTATCCGATGCGATGGATAAAAAATCATTACGGCAATACTAGAATATTATACTTGTC
>DSBF01000255.1 GCA_011049495.1 Ignavibacteria bacterium | reverse complement strand
GAATATGGCTCGCCAGCAAGAAACGCCAAATTGAAAAGATTTTTCCCACACAGGTGGGAAAAATAATCGCGTAAAAAAGCAATGTCATTCGGGAAACTCCTCGATTGTAATTTTTACATTTTTCCCGCTAAATTTTATTTCTTTTTTCCTTGATGTCTTGTCGGGTGTTTTTATATTTTTTATTTTTCCTTTCCCTTGTCGTTTGGGATTGTGCCCGTCCCGATAGTCGAATAGTGCGCATGTCGCATTACTGCAATTTTTCACTTGTTTTTGACTACCAGAACATTCGACGCAAAATTGGTGTATCGCTTTAAGCGGAGTTAAGTTTTCTTTTTCGATTTACCCCTCCTTAAGCTCTTTGATTTTTTCGAGAACCACCTGAATAGGATTTTTCCCAAACATTCTTATATTTCCAAAATTATATTTTTCATAGTTTTCATATATTCCCCTCAACCATTCCTCCAGCTCCTCGACCGGAAAGCGTTTTTCCGTGCAGCCTAATTCCTTTTTGATTTTTGTTATCATTCCTCCTCCTCTAACGAATCAAGCGTGTCTATCGCGTCAGCATAAAATTTCGCTTCCCAAGTCCTCATATCGTGTACTTGTTTTTTCGCGTTGTCAATCCGATATTGCTCAAGTTCTTTTTGTAGCCATATATGGATATCTTGTATTTCGATGACTTTCTCTTGTATCGCCAATCGCTCGGATTTTTCTCTGCCGGTAAAGCAAACAAAATAAAGCAAGCCGCCAAGCAAGCACCCGACGCAAAAAAGGATTATCGAGTATTGTAGATTGTCGAATACAAAATCTTTAAGTTTCATTTTTTATTTTTCCTCCTTCTTATTTGATATGGTTTCAGTTATTTTTTCTAACTGCTCTTTAAGTTCTTTGTTTTCTGTTTCGAGTTTTTCGTTTTTATCTTTAAGCTTGTGAAACATCTCTAATGTTTCCTTCACCTCTGTTCTTGTCTGGTTTTCAGGCAGAGACACGGAATCATCATTTATTAACCGAACGCTAACTTCTGTATCTCTATCTATTATATATCTTTTAGGCTCGCTGTAACCCCCTTCTTCTTGTATTATTTTAATTCCATCAAACGCTTCGAGAAGTTCACTTATTTTAGCTCCTTTGCCAAATAAAATTTTATTATAACCTATTTCCACTAAAAGTCTCATTCTTCCTCCTCATCAAACACTTCTGGTTTAATGTGTTTATCTATTGTTTTCTTGCCAAAACCCATAGCTTTCAAGAAATCTGTGAAAAGATACAACAGGTCTCTTAATCCGTCCTTATCAAAGCAGTCCAATTGTTGCGTTATTTCGATATTTTTCATTATCCCCTCTCAACAGGATTTCCATTTTCATCAAAAGGCAAATCTTCATCGTCTCCTGTTTCTAATTTTTCTTTCAGCCCTGTATAGCTGCGCTCCAGAACGTCAGCCGGCATGCGCTTCACTTCATCCCATTTTGATGTCCCGAAAAATTCAACCAATAATTCTTTCTTTTTCTCTTTATTTTCTTTCGATTTTCCGGGGTAGCATTCGACAAGTATATTTTTTATTTTTTTGAGATGAGCCTCCTTGTTTTCTTTTTTCGGTAGATTGGCATTCGCAACATAAGTTCCCATCTTCGTATTTTGCTCAATCGCTTTGACTTCTTCTTGTTGTATCCCGTCCACGCGGCCGGAAATTTGTCTCCTTATGTCCGACATCATTCCAACCGATTGCAACACCCAAATCGGGAATCTCTTTTTCGCATCTTTTCTATTTGACACCATCCTAACACTCAAGCTAAACTTGATACCTCTCAAAACCCCTCCTGCAAGGGTTTTTATTTTTTCGAGTTCGGAGTAAATATTAGCCCCGGAGTTTTCTGACCGAGTTCGAAATAGATAACAAAGAGGGTTTTCTATTTTCCCAGTATCGGGCAAGGCAATCCACGCTTTTAGATACATTACGTACACGCATTTATTTTTATCTTTTTCAGGCAAATTTAATTTACGGCAAACACATTCTGTCTCTTGCCCCGCGTGATAAGTTACCCCATTTATCGTTTCGTCAATTCTGTGAATGCAAGTGACGCTATCGCAAGAACGTTTTTTCTGTCCATTCGAACCATAAAGGTTGAATTCATCATTGAAGAAATCGGGAATCTCATCGGAGGGAAAATACAAAAAAAGTTCTTCCGGTTGTTCTCCGTACGCTTCGACCAATTCGGGGAAAGGGGAAATATCGAAATAAGGTAAACTTGCAGGCAACCCCTTTTCTGTCTTTTCTCCGCTTGTTATTTTTGCACGAGGATCGCAGAGAATCCTATATCTTCTATTCTGTATCATTTTCTCCTCCTTTTAAATTTAATTTTTTTGTATTCAAAAAATCAAGATTAACGACATTGGGGTAACTTAAGTGTTTCGGGGCGAAATTCGGATTTGCTTTGTTGAATATTTTTTGACAAGCTTCAAACGCTTCGATGTTCTCTGATATTTCTCCAACGCCGATTTCATGTATTCGAAAGCCTTTCTTGTTAAGGTTCGGATATAGTTGTACTATTTCGGCACTTTCAATTTTGCCAAAAACTTTCATTTTATTTACAATATCCTGATATACCGAAACCTGAATTTTCGCAGTATCCCCGATATATTGCCCTGTCTTCCAATCGAAAATTTTCAAAATATCTTTCTTAATCTCTTTATGTTTTTTTTGCCCTTCTACTTTAACTTTTTCAGTGATTGTCATTTTCGCGATAAGGTCTATCGTGCCCGCTGTTTTTCTATCGATGTCAAAAACGATTTGCTCTATCGCGATAGGCTCAAGATTATATTTTTCTCTATATTCTTGATACCATAGGCACCATGATAAAAATCGCTCCCATTCTTGTACAGAGCAAATTCTTTCTTTTGCCTCATTTTCGAATGTAATTGTTTCGCCTCGTAGAATTGATTCGATTAACCTGTGCACTAATATTCCAAGTTGTGCGGCTTCATCTCTTATCGCGTCTGCTCTTTCTCCTACTCTTTGCAGCCACAATTTGAAACCTATCCCTTTCGGGTATGCCTGCAAATAAGTGGTTACAGAAGGTAGGCTTAAAGGGTTTTTCTCGCCCGGAACTACAATCTCGTACCATTGTTCATCAAATTTGTTGATTCGATTTGCATCATGATCTATCATAATTTTTTCTATTGTATTATTCATTTTCTTTTTCTTTCTCCTCTAAATATGTATTGTAACATTCGCGGCAAAGCACTTCCCCATCATCCGTTTCATACAAAAGATGATGTTCGCATTCTTCGCTGCACCATTCGCAAATATTCATATTGCTTTCTTTTTGTTCTCGATATGAATTTTCCTCCCACGGTTCAAGCCCGAATTTTAATCCTATCCATGACATTTGAAACCTCCCTTGTTTTTCATTATACAAACTTCCAGTGTTTTTTTATTTCTTTGCAAAAATCCTTAAACTTTTCTGTATCATATACGCTTATTGCGTGGACACTCAATGCACAAACAGAAATATATCCTGGGTATATATTGCGAAACCATGTAAGGCAATTACCCCCCGTCCATTCAAATGGACAGCCGCAGCAAAGAGCTCTAATATATTCTGCACATAAAGGGCAAGCTATTTCTATTATTCCTTCTTCGTTTATTCTCCGCAAGTCAAACCGCGCTCTTAATTGCTTCTCAAATCGTTTAGGTATTTCAACGATAAGATTTTTATTCATTTTCGCTCCCTAAATTCTATGTAATTATTATATGTAATTATTAATAGGTTTTAATTTAATATCGTTGATTTCTTTTATGCTTCGGATATTATTATTTGACACAAGAAATAACACTAATTCCTCTATCGCCCAAGCGTCCCCGGGTTTTTCCTCAAGAACCCTCAAACGCCTCGCGACTTGCAGGGCGTTCCATATCCGCCTTTTTAATTCGTATTTATTTTCACACATATTAGCCCTCCTGAAAAATTAAAGGGCGTTCTGTTGATATGCGGATTCGTCTTTTCGGTATTCGGAAAAGTTTCCCAGAACGCCCTTTTGTTTTTTATGTTTTTTACAATTTTTTTGGATAGACGATTCGCATATCAAATACATCATATTATCAGTATATACATTTTTTTTGTTTTGTCAAGGGGGGAATTTTTATCCTTAACTTTTTGAGTGAATTAATTATACTTTTGAAATAATAGAACGCCGATTTCTTTCGGGATAAAGGTTTCGGTTGGAAAGAATTTTTTGCCGGAAGCGCCATAACAAGCCTCGTTTTTTTGCTCAAATAGACGCATTTTAAAGCCTTTATTGCTGTTTTTCAAGTCTTTTTTTTTGCCGAAGGGCAAAAATTTCAGCAATTGTATAAAAACATATCACGTAAACCTTTGCAATATAAGGACTTAAACAGGTGCGTATAAGAG
>DSBF01000427.1 GCA_011049495.1 Ignavibacteria bacterium | reverse complement strand
CATAAGTATGACGAATCGGTTGAAGACGTAAAAACTAAACTTAGATTCGATCTTTTTTATATCGAAAACATGTCGCTGCGAATGGATTTAAAAATTATTTTCCGGACTGTATTCGTTGTACTATTTGGTAAAGGTCATTACGATTAGGTGAATCATGAAAAAAACACTCATCATTATTCCAACATATAATGAACTGAAAAATATTCAGAAATTAATTTCGCAGCTGCGTTCTGAATATCCGGCAATAGATATTCTTATTGTTGATGATAATTCTCCTGATGGAACAGGTAAACTCGTTAACGAATTATCTGCTTCCGACTCTCAAATAAAGCTAATCGAAAGAGAGGGTAAATTAGGATTAGGTACTGCTTATGTAAGGGGATTCAAATACGCTATTGAAAATAATTACGAACTTGTGATTCAGATGGATGCAGATTTTTCTCATGACCCGAAAGTAATAAAACAATTTTTGAAACACATTAAAGAGAATGATGTTGTTATAGGAAGTAGATATATAAAAGGTGTTAATGTTGTCAACTGGCCGATGAGCAGGTTGTTATTAAGTTACTTTGCAAATATATATACCAAAGTTATAACCGGTATGCCGATATGCGATGCAACCGGCGGTTATAAATGCTGGCGAATAGAAGTTCTTCAAGCTATTAACCTTGATAAAATTACATCTAACGGGTACTCATTCCAAATTGAGATGAACTTTAAAGCTTGGAAAAAAGGATTCAAGCTAAAAGAGATTTCAATAACATTTGTCGACCGTACTGACGGCAGTTCAAAAATGTCAAAGAAAATTGTTCACGAAGCAATTTTCATGGTTTGGAAATTACGGTTTGCAAGTATGTTTAAAACTTTGGATTAATTTATTGATATGCAGTTATCTATCATAATAGTAAACTATAACGTAAAAGAATTTCTTCTCAACCTTCTCGATTCTCTGCACAAAGCTGTATCCAAATATGATAGCGAAATTATAATTGTTGATAATGCTTCCGATGATGGAAGTGTTGAAGCGGTTCGCAATAAATACCCGGATGTAACACTAATTGAGAACAAGATTAATGTCGGTTTCGGTGCGGCAAACAATCAAGCATTGAATATTGCCAATGGAAAATATTTCGTTCTTATTAATCCCGATACTATTGTAAAAGAAGACACATTTACAAAACTAATCGACTTTTTGAAAAACACACCCAATGCGGGTATGGTTGGCTGTAAAGTATTAAATCCTGACGGAACATTACAGCTTGCATGCAGAAGAAGTTTTCCCGGTCCGTGGACATCATTTACAAAAATTACAGGTTTAAGCAAACTCTTTCCCAAAAGCAGACTTTTTGCAAAGTATAACCTAACCTACCTTGATGAAAATGATACTTATGAAGTTGATGCTATCTCCGGTTCTTTTATGATGATGCGCAGAGAAGTTTATGAAAAAACAAAAGGATTTGATCCGCAGTTTTTTATGTACGGTGAAGATCTTGATTTATGTTACAGAACGCAGAAAGAAGGTTATAAAGTTTATTACGTACATACAACCGAAATTATTCATTACAAAGGAGAGAGTACAAAACGAAGTAGTATTGACGAGACAAAAGTATTTTATGATGCTATGCATTTATTTGTTCGTAAGCATTTCTCATCTTTTTTTATTGTTGAAATAATTTTACAAGCAGCCATCTTCTTTAGAAAATTATTTGCATTCCTAAATTTATACCGGTTAGTAATTGTTGCCGTGTTTCTTGATTTGATATTCGGTGTATTATCTTATTTAACGGCAGAAGAAATTTACAGCAATGAAAGATGGGAAGGATTCCCCGAGATATTTAAACCCGGAGTTTATTTTGTGCCGGCTTTTATTCAAGTTATTATTTCCGGTCTAATGAACTCCTATCGAAAGGATGGTTTTTCCGTACTTCGAAATTTAATTTCTTTAATTGTTGGGTTGATGGTTATTACATCAATGACGTTCTTCCTAAAACAATTTGCTTTCAGCCGAGCAGTTGTGCTTATTGCTTATGCATTGATGTTTTTCGGTTTTGCATTTTGGAGAATAATTGCAAAAACAATTTTTAAAGTTGGACTTTCCGCTAATGAAAGAAAAAACAGAACTATTATTGTAGGAACCAACAACAAAGCATTAACATTAACAAAAAAATTGAAATCAAGTTTAACTTCTCTTCATCATATAATTGGTTTGATTGGAATTAGCAACAAAGATATTGGTGAGCAAATTCAAAACTTTCATGTTATCGGATCGCTTGGCAATATTAAAAAAGTAATTCAAGAAAATAAAATTGATAAAGTTATTTTTTCTTCCGACGAACTTACTTTTGATCAAATGTTTAGTGTTGTTTCAAACTGCCAGGGTTTGAATGCTGAATTTATGGTAGCCGGAAGCGACATGGATTACTTAGTCGGCAAATCATCTATTACAATGTTGGAAGATATTCCTTTGTTAAAAGTTTATTACAATATTTCTTCTTTCCCTCATAAAGCGGCAAAAACAGCATTCGATTTTATATTAAGTACGTTTATTTTACTTTTAGTGTACCCTTTAATATATTCGCACCGCAAGCTCACCGGAAGGGCAACTGAATTTTCCAATTTTATTCTTAATGTTCCGAAAGTATTAACGGGAAAGTTTAGTTTTGTTGGTCCGGAATCTTTCAGTAACATAGAAGGATTATATCTCGGTAAAAAAGGTCTAACCGGGTTGTGGAATATTGAGAACATTGATATAAACGATGAAGAGGAAAAACGAAAACTCGATATCTTTTATGCAAAGAATCAAAACATTTGGCTCGATATCGAAATTTTAAGCAGAAGTTTTTCGAACATGATTTTCAAACAGGAGAAATAATGGCAAAGAATAGTACACTCGATTTTGAAAAACCGATTTATGAACTCGAAAATAAAATTGAAGAAATGCGCCAGTATGAAGGCGATTTGGATATAAAAGACGAAATTTCCAAACTTGAGTCTAAAGTTTTTTCGTTGAAGAAAAGTATCTTCGATAATCTTACAAGATGGCAGAGAGTTCAGCTTGCACGCCACCCAGAAAGACCTTTTACTCTTGATTATATCAATATGATAACAACAGATTTTATAGAACTTCATGGTGATAGACACTACGGTGACGATAAAGCAATTGTCGGCGGACTTGCAAAACTTGATGGTCAGAAAGTAATGATAATCGGTCATCAAAAGGGGAGAGATACGAAATCAAATGTTTATAGAAATTTCGGTATGCCTAATCCCGAAGGTTACCGTAAAGCATTACGCTTAATGAAACTTGCCGAAAAATTTAACATTCCCGTTATAACATTACTTGATACACCCGGTGCTTTCCCCGGACTTGAAGCCGAAGAAAGAGGTCAAGCTGAAGCAATTGCAAGAAATTTATTTGAGATGAGTAAACTTAGAGTACCTATAATAATTGTTATAATTGGTGAGGGTGCTAGCGGCGGTGCTTTGGGCATCGGAGTAGGTGATAGAATTTTAATGCTCGAAAATACTTGGTACTCTGTTATCAGTCCCGAATCATGTTCAAGTATTTTATGGCGAAGCTGGGATTATAAAGAACAAGCAGCGGAAGCCCTTAAGTTAACCGCTCCCGATTTGTTAGAACAAAAAATTATTGATAGAATTGTTCCGGAACCTTTAGGCGGTGCTCATAAAAATTATAATCAAATTGCGGATACTCTTAAATCAATTTTATTGGAAGAACTATCCGAACTAAAGAAAATAAAACCCGAAAAATTAGTTCAAAACAGATTAGAAAAATTTGGGGCAATGGGAGTTTTTGAAGAATAATGCTGAAAAATGTTACTACTATTCGTGTTCGTTATGCCGATACCGATAAAATGCAGTTTGTTTACAACGGAAAGTATCTTGAATATTTTGAAGTAGGAAGAACCGAGTTATTAAGAAACTGTGGTCTTGCTTACAGCCAAGTTGAAAAAGCCGGTTATCAACTTCCGTTGATTGAAGCTAAATTAAAATACATTTCGCCTGCCCGTTACGATGATCTGCTTGATATTGAAGCGACGGTAAGCGAACTCTTATCTGCAAAAGTTCATATAGATTATAAAATTACAAGGCATGAAACCGATGAAGTAATTACCGAGGGATACACAACTCATGTGTTTATTAAATCCGATTCAAAAAAACCTACCCGCCCTCCTAAGATTTATACCGACGCTCTTAAAAAATATTTTGAATAGCTAACTGATACTTTATTAAATAGATATTTACTGATGATCGAAAAGATAAAAGAACTTACAAAAGATACCGCTATTTACGGCATCAGTACAATTGTCGGAAGATTTTTTGGTTTTCTGCTTGTTCCGTTCTATACAAATATATTTTCTACTTATGAGTTCGGTGTTTTTTCTAACGTGTATGCATACATCGCATTCCTAAATAT
>DSBF01000274.1 GCA_011049495.1 Ignavibacteria bacterium | reverse complement strand
ACTCTTCCTCTTTCCGGCTTTGGATATTCGGGATAAGGATAAGAAGGAACATTTAATTTAGTTGGAATAAAGAATCCACCTTTTCTTCCCCAGCTTCCGAGAAGTGCGTTGAGCAATGCAATTGCACGACTCCTTTGGCTGTCGTCTCCGTACCAAGTTGTTCTTCTTCCCGGATGAATGATTGTAGCCGGTTTATGTTTTGCCATTTCATAAGCTGTTTCTCTTATTACTTTTGGGTCAATACCGGTTTTGGGATAAGCCCATTCGGGAGTGTAATCTTTTAATTCATAAGCAAACTGCTCAAAACCGAAACCATATTTTTCTACGTATTCTTTATCAAAAAGATTTTCGTTTACGATGACGTTCATCCAAGCAAGCAGTAATGCGATGTCAGTTCCCGGTTTAATCGGCAGATAATATTTTGCTTTACTTGCGGCAACGGAAAACCTCGGATCTACAACAATAAAAGTAGCACCATTTTTATTCGCTTTAGCAAATTCCTGAACTTGAGTGTTGTGCATGTTTTCACCAAGATGTGAACCTATCAACACCATACATTTTGTGTTTTCGATATCGGTTCTTTCGGGTGAACCAACAATATCACCGAATGTTAATTCAAATCCGGTTTCTCTCGGTCCGCGGCACTGTGCATATGAAGGAGCAGTTTCGTTTGGGGAGCCGTATGCTTTTATCATATGTTTTAAAAATGTTCCGCCAACACCATGACTAAATAACGCCATCGATTCGGGACCATACTCACTTTTTATTTTCTTCATTTTATCTGCTATGTAATCGAGGGCTTCTGTCCAAGTAACGCTAACCCATTTTTCTTCGCCACGCTCACTTTTTCGGATAAGTGGAGTTTTCAATCTGTCTTTATCGTAATGAGCACCAACACCACCGGTTCCTCTCGGACAAAGTCTGCCATTGCTTAACGGATCATTCGGATGTCCTTCGATTTTCCAAAGCTCACCATCTTTTAGATAAGCAACAGCGCTGCATTTCCAAAAACATAAATCGCAGTAGGTCGGAATTTTCTGTATTCCTTTAACCGGTTTGCCGGTTTTCTCTTCTATTTTTTTTGCGCCTTTTGTAATCGTACTTAGCGAGGTTACTGCTGCAAGTCCGGTTACCGTAGCCGATGAAATCTGCAGAAATCTTCGTCGTGATAATTCCATATTAGTTTCCCGAAATTTTTCGAATTAATTCTTTCACTTGATCGCAGCTTGAGTGATTTGTGTAAACTTCACATTCGCGGCAGTCTCTATTTTCACAAGTTGTGTTTGGGTGATTGTAAGTCCAGCATGGCTTCGTATGACCTAAATATGCTTTGCAATTTCTTCTATCTTCATCCGAACATTGAACTACTTCCCAACACGGAATCAACGAGTAAATAGTTTTAATTCCGTTAATACTTATTTTGCTTTCGTTGATTGCTCTTCGGATACATTCGATTCTTTCAATGTCGTCTTGAGAATATGAACGCTGATTACCACCAGTTTTGTGCGGTAGAATCAGACCTTCTCTCTCATACATTCTTAATGTGTGAACTGAAATACCGAGCAATTCTGCAGCAGTTCTGATCGGGTAAATCGGTTTGTCTTTTATTTCACTTAAGTTCATTGAGAATTTCTCATTTGTAAATGTTGATACCTATGAATGTCAACTTTCTTGCCATTTATAAATATGCGTTTTTGCAAAATTTTTTAAGGGTAGCTGAATCTCATTTTTATAATTGGGAAATTTTTCCTCATAAAATCTTTGATTTTTGAAAATAAAAGACGTTTTATCCATATAAGATATAACTGGATATTTTTATTCTGTTAAGATGTCAGTCCGGAATAAAAGATTCACGAATTTTGAAACGAGGGGAAATGGTCGATTTTCTTTGGAAACTTATTAGAAAAATTTACTTGATTTACGTAATATTTCTTACGTAATTTACGTTACGCAATTTACGTAACTGTTGGAGGAGCAAATGAATCCGTTTTTGATAACCGGTTATAAATCACCTGAATATTTTTGTGATAGAGAAAAGGAAACAAAAAGATTAATCGAATCTTTGATTAATCATAGAAATGTTACGCTTTTTTCAAGACGACGAATCGGCAAAACAGCTCTGATTCTTCATACTTTCTATCAACTTAGGAAAGGGAAAAAAAATATTCTTATTTATATTGATTTGTATGCTACAAGAAATCAAAAAGAATTCACCGAGCTATTTGCCAATGCCGTGATAAATGAATTCGAATCTGGTTTGGGACGTATGACTGAAAAACTTAAAAATCTTATAAGTTCGTTAAGACCAACTATAACTTATGACCAATTTACCGGGAATCCAGTTTTTTCATTTACTTGGGAAACGGAAAAGAATGTTGAGATAACTATTGAAAATATGTTTAGCTTTCTTAACAGTCAGAAAAAAGAAGTGATAATTGCATTTGATGAATTTCAGCAAATTGTTGAATATCCTCAAAAAAACATGGAAGCAATTATACGCACGAACTTGCAAAATTCTCCAAACGTTACTTGTGTTTTTTCCGGGAGCCAAGATCACTTGATGATTTCAATGTTCAAAGATAAGTCAAAACCATTTTATCAGTCGGGTGAACTCATGCATTTGGAGAAAATCGATTCGAGAGAATATGAAAAATTTATCACTTATCATTTTAAGAAAGGTAAAAAGGAAATTGATAAACTCGCTTCAGAATTAATTTTGAACATCTGTGAATATCATACCTTCTTCGTTCAATACCTTTGCAATCGCCTTTACTCAACAGATACCGATTTGATTAACCAACAAGTAGTTTACGATACATTGTTAGTAATTTTGAAAGAGAACGAAACATTCTACTTTAACTATAAAAATTTATTAACAAATAATCAGTGGAATTTGTTATCGGCAATAGCAAAAGAAAACGGTATAAAACAAATTACTTCAAAAGATTTTATAAAGAAATATGATTTAAATACACCTAGCTCTATTAAAACAGCATTGGATGTATTGCTTAAAAACGGATTAGTTTATTTTGATACCGAAAATTATGTATTAGAAGATGTGTTATTTAAAATTTGGCTTCAAAGAATTTGATTAAACACTTCAATAAAGAAAAGATTTTTCAAAGCATCGTTTTTAATCGAACGGGATACAACTTTACACAAGTGTTTGTCGAATTACCTCAAAATCCTCAACAGTATTCATATTCAAAAATTCATTCTCTTTGGCAATTGAAGTTACATCAACATACTCAACTTCAGAAATATTGAGCAAACTTTTAACAGAAGTATTCCTCTTCTTTCTCACTTTCCCCTCTTCTCCTTTTCTCCACTTCTCCCCATCTCCCCTTCTCCCTTTCTCCTCTTCACCTCTTCCCCCTTCTTCTTTTCGCAAAATTTCTTCCGCTCTTTCCAAAACAGATTTCGAATAAACTCCGCAAAGTTGATGATACTTTCCATTCGTAACAGGTAGAATTATTTCTTTATCAGAATTTGTATTAATAATTTTTTCAATCACATTTTGAGAGACTAAAGGTAAGTCGCAAGAGATCACAAAATTTCTTTTAGAGTTGGATTCGAGAAGTGAGGAATAAATTCCGGCAAGCGGTCCGCTGTTTTTGAATTTATCAGGTACAACTTTATAACCAAACTTAGAATATTTTTCAACATTGTCAGCACTGATTATTATCTCATTGCAAAATGGTTTTAGTTTGTCGATCATTATTTCAATAATTGTTTTTGTGCCGACTTTCAGTAAAGCTTTATCTTCGCCCATACGCGAGCTTTTTCCTCCGGAGAGGATTATACATGTAATTTTTGTCATAGTTCAATAATTTTTTCAGCATAAAAATAGACATAATCAAACAAACTATTTTATTTTTCAAAAACGAGAAATATTTCTCAAATTAAATTAAGGATTTAGTCCAAAATCAACCTATTTCACTTAAAAAGCATTTCCACTTGGCTCGATTTTTTCTTTTATTCTTATTCTATAAATGAGATATTATCTGCTATTATTGATATTTTGGAAGGCACATAATGTCATTCCCGCACGCATTAAGCGGGAATCCAAATGTTTAATGAAAATAGATTCCCGCCTTCGCGGGAATGACAAACTGATAAAGATTGAAACGGAGTAACAGAATGTCAGAACAAAAAATGAAACCGGAACTTCCAAAAGAATTGAACTTGAAAAAAGATTTTGAGTCGCCTTCATATAAGCAGTGGCGCGAGGTTATTGAAAAAGATTTAAAAGGTGTTCCCTTTGAAAAAAAATTAGTTACTAAAACTTACGAAGGTATTGATCTCCAACCGATTTATACTAAAAAGGATTTAGAGAATTTAGAATTTATTGATGAACTTCCCGGTGAAGGAAATTTCTTGCGAGGGAAAAACTTCTCCGGTTATAAATCTTCCGGATGGGAAATTTGTCAAGATCTGCCTT
>DSBF01000107.1 GCA_011049495.1 Ignavibacteria bacterium | reverse complement strand
TTGATAATTATAACATGTAGAACAATAATAATCATCTTAACATTTCATGTAAGGGTCGAAGATTTTCGACCCCTACCATAATAATATGAAAAACCGTAAACGAAACAGATTACCGGAATATGATTATTCCAATCCCGCATGGTATTATGTAACGATTTGTACACACAAGCACATTCATCATTTCGGCGAAGTTAAAAACGGTGAAATGATATTGAACGAATTCGGAAAGATGACAAATAAATTTTTAGAAGAAATTCCTTCACACTATTCGACTGTGGAGCTAGATGAATATATCGTTATGCCAAATCATATTCACGCGATTATAATAATTAATGATGTAGGGGTCGATCATCATCGACCCCGAACGAATGATAATAATCGCAACATTGCCAAAAATGATATTATTAGCGTAGGGGTCGAAGATATTCGACCCCTACGTCGTACGAATTTATCGAATGTGATAAAGGGATTTAAAATTGGTGTTACCAAATGGTGCAAGCATAATAATATCACAAATTTCAAATGGCAGCGTTCGTTTTATGACAGGATAATCCGTAATGAAAAAGAATTATTTTACATCAGAGATTATATCGAACAGAATCCGTTGCGATGGGAAATTGAAAAGAATAATGAAAATTTAGACTTGATGTAGGGGACACAAACCTTGCATCCCCCAAACAAAAATATTAAACGTACAATCGGGGACGAAAATATTCTTGGGGACGAAAATTTTCGTCCCTTACCGTATTTATCTTTCAACTCTACCGGATGCGTCGCCACACATCAGTTTTTCAACTTCGTCAACTGAAACATGGTTAAAATCACCTAGGATGGTTTGTTTCAAACATGATGCTGCTACTGCAAACTCTAATGCGGTCTTAGTATTGTCATAATTTAATAATCCGAATATCAATCCGCTTGCAAAAGAATCGCCGCCGCCAACACGATCAACAATTTGGATGTCATATTTTTTTGAACGATAAGGATTTATACATTCTTTTTCATCAAGCATTAATGCACTCCAACCGTTTCTTGATGCAGAAAAGCTTTCTCTTAAAGTAATTGCAACGGAACTGAAATTATATTTTTCTTTTAAAACATGAAGCAGATCAAAATATTCTTTTTCGTCGATTGCTGCTTCTTCAATTTTTGTACTTCCTAATTTTTCACCTAAACTTTTTTCTGCATCTTCTTCGTTTGCAATACATACATCAACATATTCCATAAGCGGTTTCATAACGGATTGAGCATCTTTGGTACTCCATAATTTTTTACGAAAATTTAAGTCACAGCTTACGGTTACATTTTTTGCTTTAGCAACTTTTAACGCTTCTTTCAGAATTATTTGAATATTGTTTCCTAAAGCCGGGGTAATACCCGTCCAATGAAACCACTTACAATCTTCAAAAATATTATCCCAATCGAAATCATTTTTATCTGCTTCAGAAATTGATGAGTTTGACCGATCATAAATCACCTTTGAAGCTCGCTGGCTGGCACCGGTTTCAAGAAAATAAATCCCGATTCTTTCACCGCCTCTTACAATATAATTAGTATTGACTCCAAATTTTCTCAAGTGATTAACAGCGGCTTGACCGATTTCGTGATGAGGTAATTTTGAAACAAAATAACTTTTAAGTCGGTATTGAGCTAAAGAAGCAGCAACATTCGCTTCTCCCCCGCCGTAAGTTATATCGAAATTAGATGACTGCACAAATCTTGAAAACCCGGGTGTTGATAACCTCAACATTATTTCACCGAATGTTACTACTTTGTGCGTCATTCTTTCCTCATATTAATTTATTAGTGCAAAATTACTAATAACATGGAAGAATTTTATCTAAAAATTTCTACAATTGAAAACATATTTTATGAGCTGATATGAAGGTTAAGTATCCAATATCTTACTTATAATGATATCACTCAATTCATTAATTCCGGCAAACAACTATCAAATACTTTCTAATTCTCTAAAAATTTATTTATCTTCAAGAAAATTTTTGTGAGAATTTCTATGGGACAGATTTCACTAACAGATTATATCAAAAAAATTCCGAAAGCTGAACTTCATCTTCATATTGAAGGGACTTTTGAACCGGAGTTAATGTTCAAGATTGCGGATCGCAATAAAATTAAGTTGAATTATAAATCGGTAGATGACTTAAAGGCAGCATACAATTTTAATAATCTGCAAGAGTTCTTAGATATTTACTATACCGGTGCACAAGTTCTTAAAACAGAGGAAGATTTTTACGATTTAACGTGGGCTTATTTTTTAAAGGCAAAAGAAGATAATATAATTCACACGGAAATTATGTTCGATCCTCAAACTCATACTCACCGCGGAATACCATTCGAAACCGTAATTGACGGGATAAGCAAAGCACAGAAAGAGGCTGAAGAACGGTTGGGAATTTCTTCTAAGTTAATTATGTCTTTCTTAAGGCATCTCGATCAAAAGTCGGCATTTGAAATTTATGATTACTTTGTTCATCACAAAGATAAAATTCATGCTGTTGGATTGGATTCATCCGAAGTCGGTAATCCACCTTCTCTTTTTGCGGAAGTATTTATGAAAGCAAAGAATGACGGATTGAAAATAACAGCTCACGCAGGCGAAGAAGGACCACCCGAATATGTATGGGAAGCTTTAGATATATTAACAGTTCACAGAATTGATCACGGTAATCGTTCTTTAGAAGATAATAACTTGATTAAGAGAATTGCTGATCAACGGATTGCTCTTACTGTGTGTCCACTTTCGAATCTTAAATTAAAAGTTGTTGATGACTTAAAGAAACACCCATTAAAGAAGATGCTCGATTATGGTATAAAAGCTACTGTTAATTCGGATGATCCCGCATACTTCGGTGGTTATCTAAACGATAATTTTATTCAAACCGCCGAAGCAATTAATTTAAGCAAAGATGATGTTCTTCAACTTGTCCGGAATTCATTTGAAGCAAGTTTTGTATCGGATGAAAGAAGGATGGAGATGCTGAACGAGTTGGATAATTTTAATGTTAGTTAAAAATATACTCTAATTTATCATCTAACAATTCTATTTCCGTTAGCGTCAAAGAAATGAATTTTTTCTTTGTTGATATATACGGTAATCTTCTCACCAATTTCTGCCAACGTATTTGCATCAACACGCGCAACATGCTGCTTGTTATTTACAGTAAAATATAAAAATGCTTCATTGCCAAGCGGTTCTACTACTTCAATTGTCGTTTTGATATATGCATCTTTATTGAAATGATTTCCCTCATACAAAGAGAAATGTTCCGGTCTAATACCGACTGTGATATTCTCATCTTTAAATTTAGTAAGAATATCAGATAAATCATGAGTAAGATTTATACTTACTTGATCCATTAGAACAAATTTCAAGTTTCCATTACCTGATAACTTTCCTTCAATAAAATTCATTGCCGGACTTCCGATAAATCCCGCTACAAATTGATTATTAGGATTGTTATAAAGCTCCAACGGCGGATCTATTTGCTGAACAACTCCGTCATTCATAACAACAATTCTATCCCCCATTGTCATTGCTTCGGTTTGGTCGTGCGTAACGTATATCATTGTTGCATTTAATCTTTTGTGAAGTTTAGAAATTTCGGTACGCATTTGAACTCTAAGTTTTGCATCGAGGTTGCTTAAGGGTTCATCAAATAAAAAGACTTTCGGGTGACGCACTATTGCGCGTCCAACTGCAACTCTCTGCCTCTGTCCACCTGACAAAGCTTTTGGTTTGCGTTCAAGATAATCTTCCAAGTCAAGAATCTTTGCTGCTTCGAGTACTCTATTCTTAATTTCTACTTTTGAATATTTTCTTAGTTTTAAACCGAAAGCCATATTATCATAAACAGTCATATGCGGATATAAAGCATAGTTTTGAAATACCATTGCAATGTCTCTATCTTTCGGCGCTTGATCATTCACAACTTCACCATCGATAAGAATTTCACCTTCTGTTATATCTTCCAATCCTGCAATCATTCGTAAAGTTGTCGATTTTCCGCATCCGGATGGACCAACTAAAACAACAAACTCCCGGTCTTCAACTGTGAAGTTAACATCACTGACAACTTTTGCATTTCCGCTGTAAATTTTTGATATATTTTTTAATTCTACCTGAGCCATTATAAACCTTCTGTATTATTTGAAATATATCTCTATTTTATTTTCTTCTTCTTGGATAAATTCGAATTTGATTGAATAATTGCCGTCTTTTAGATAATTCGTTTCTACTTCACCTATTGTATTTTGATTATTTTTTATTTCTCTCGGTTCTATCGGTGAAACTAAATTAATTACGACAGAATTTTCGTGGAAAGATTTTGCGGTAAATGAAAATTTATTTTCCAATTCTGAATAATTTAGATTACTTATTTTTGCACCGGCTTTGGTTATTATCGGATGTTTGAGTTCTCCCAATTCGATAATTATTTCGGATATATTTTCATTCGCTCCCG
>DSBF01000106.1 GCA_011049495.1 Ignavibacteria bacterium | reverse complement strand
GCTTCGCGAACCCATAAATCCATAATCCCGCCTTCATTAACTAAATCATCTGAAACGGATTGAATAAAACAAGCATGAGGTTGAGGGTGTGTGTATGCATCTTCTGATTTTGTAAGTTGACCGGTTTGATAATCTACATAATAATGTCCTTGCGCAGGACCATTAATGCCATAAGCCCAATTTAAACCCGTGTTAAACCATTGCGGACTGTTAGGTGCACAGTATTGCATTGCAAGCATATATTTCATTTCATCAAAAAAAGCTAAAGCGTCTTCTTCTGTATCAAAATAATTTGCTTTCCATCCCCAGTATGTCCAGGTTCCGGCTAAACGATGAAATACTTGTCGTGAGTCGGTTTCCGATGAATATCTTTCTTTCTCCGGCAATTCTTCCAATCTTTTCGTGTCTGCAGCCGAAGGTTGAAGCCATTTGGGAACGTTTTCTTCTTTAACTTTTTTGAGGAGTTTCGGAACACCTGCTTTTCTAAAATACTTTTGCGCAATAACGTCGGTAGCTACTTGTGACCATTGCTTGGGGATAACAACATCTTCCATTTTGAAAACTACAGAACCATCCGGATTCTTTATTTCCGATGTTCTTTTTACGAATTCAATTTTATCAAAAGGATCACTGCCGGCAGTGGTAAACTTACGGGTAATTTTCATTTATTAAATCTCCCTAAAAACTTATTAACAATATTTATATAAACTGATAAGGCTGTTTAACTTTTTCACTTTTTGTTCGCCTCGATGGAGAAAGCAAATTAAGTATTATTTTTTTTTAAAGCAATCTCTTGTCAACGATTAAAAAAAATTAATATATCAGTGTATCGAAATTGCTCAAAAAAGGGGTGGCAATATAGAAAAAAATTTTAAAAAGTTTTTCGTCATTAGTAACTTTAATTTTTATTTTCGTATACCAATAAAAAAGTAAAAGGAAATTTCATGGAATTAGTTCGATCTGCCGGAATATTATTACACCCTACTTCACTTCCATCGCCTTATGGTATCGGTGATTTAGGACACGATGCTTTTAAGTTTATAGACTTTTTGAAAGATGCCGGACAAAGAATATGGCAAGTCTTCCCTCTTGGTCCAACAGGATACGGCGATTCTCCGTATCAATGCTTCTCTGCTTTTGCCGGGAATCCATTATTAATAAGCCCGGACTTGCTAATTGAAGATGGTCTCCTCTCACAAGACGATGTAAAAGATAAAGGGTCTTTCAATCCTTCTTCAATCGATTTTGGAACAATTATAGAATGGAAAAAAGGTTTGCTGCAATCAGCATACAAAAATTTTAAGAGAAACAATACTAAGTTTAAAAATGATTACGAGTCATTTTGTACTAATAATACCGAATGGTTGGACGATTTCGCATTATTCATGGCTTGTAAAGACTATCATGGTGGAAAAGTTTGGTCTCAATGGGAACATGAGATTGCTTTCCGAGAAGGTGATGCCGTACAAAAATGGAATGATAAATTAAGTGATGATGTCGGATATCATAAGTTCGTTCAATTCATATTCAACAAACAATGGAAAGCCGTGGTTAGATACGCACACTCGCACAATATAAAAGTGATCGGTGATATTCCGATTTTTATTGCGTATGATTCATCGGATTTATGGGCAAACAAAAGTCAGTTCACCGTAAATGATGAAGGCAAACTTGAAACCGTTGCCGGTGTTCCGCCGGATTATTTTAGTGAAACCGGGCAGTTATGGGGTAATCCTCTTTACAAATGGGATGTAATGGAAAAAGATAATTTTGCTTGGTGGACTCAACGCTTCTCAAAAATTTTTGAACTTGTTGATATTGCCAGAGTTGATCACTTTAGAGGATTCGAAGCTTATTACTCAATTCCAGGTGATGCAAAGACTGCAATGCACGGCGAGTGGATTAAAGCTCCGGGAGAAAAATTGTTTAATGTGATAAGAGAAAAACTCGGTAAACTTCCAATTATTGCAGAGGACTTGGGAATTATTACTAAAGAAGTAGAAGCACTTCGGGATAAATTTGAGTTCCCCGGGATAAAAATTTTACAATTTGCTTTCGGTGAAGGGAATGAAAAAAAATTCCTCCCTCACAATCATGTAAAAAATTGTGTCGTACATACAGGTTCGCATGATAATGATACGACCCGGGGATTTTTCGAAAAGGAAAAAGAAATCGGAAGTGGAATTTATGAATGGGCACAAGAATATTTGAACTATTACGGCGATGATATGTGTTTTGCATCTATCAAAGCAGCATATGCTTCTGTTTCAGATATGGTTATTATACCTATGCAAGATATATTTAATTTAGGAACCGAGGCTCGAATGAACTTCCCCGGTAAACTGGGAGGAAATTGGACCTGGCGATTTACCTGGGATCAAATTAATGATGATCTTGTAAAAACATATAAGCGGATGACAGAGATGTATGAACGTCCGCCAAAGAAGAAAAAGAAAACTAAATAAGGTTAAAGATGTTACAATTTTTTAGAGAACTATTAAGCACTGATTCTAATCAAAATAATAACAAACAACATTATTCTTCGGATTCTGTTTCTGAAAATACAGAAAGGAAATTACAATTAGCTACTTGTGCACTATTTCTTGAAGTTGCTCATGCAGATGATATTTTTGACCCCTCTGAAGAAAAGGTGTTAATTTCATTGATGAAAAAAATGTTTGATCTAAAGGAAGATGAAGTCAATGAATTAATTAAACAGTCAGATGAAATCATCAGAGAGAGTGTTAGTCTTTATGAATTTACAGATGTGATAAACGCGCACTTCGATAAAGAAGAGAAATATGAAATAATTAAAAACCTATGGCGTTTGATTTTAGCCGATGAAAAAATCAATAAGTACGAAGAACATTTTGTAAGAACCATAAGTAATAATTTTCATCTTGAGCACAAAGATTTGATTGCCGCAAAACTGGAAATCAAAGAAGAACTGGGTATTTAAATAACAATTGTAGAGACACAGCATATTGTGTCTCTACAATAATCTATTTTACTAATTCTATTTCAACAGCATTCACAATTTCATCACTCAACGGTTCAACTTTACTTCGGTATCTTGCTACAACATCACCATTTTTTGCGATTAAGAATTTTTCAAAATTCCATTTAACATCACCCTGTTCTGTAGTAGGGTTATTGATAAGTTTTTCGTAAAGTGGTTCTCTATCTTCACCAAGCACTTTTATTTTATCAAACAAAGGAAACTCAACTCCAAAAGTTGAACTGCAGAATTCTTCTATCTCTTCATTTGTACCGGGTTCTTGTCCACCGAAATCATTGCAAGGAAAAGCAAGAATTTCAAATCCTTTATCTCTATAATTAGTATACAACTCTTGAAGTCCGGCGTATTGTTTTGTATAGCCGCATTTACTTGCTACGTTTACTATTAAAAGCACTTTCCCTTCATATTTGGAGAGCGAAACTTCTTCTCCGTTAATATTTTTTACTTTTATATCATGAATATTATTTATCACTGAATCTCCCTTCTTATTAAATGAAAAACCTAGGACTAAGAAAATTGCAGAAAAAACAAAGATATATTTAAACATACTTTTGGTCCTTTCTATTTTTTTTATACTTAACACTAAAATATATTGAAATGTTTCATTTGTGGGAGAAAAAAAATCCCGGGATTAAAATAATCTCGGGATTCCAATAAAAAATTATTCTGCCATAAGACAAGCAATAGCTGCAGTATTAACAATATCATCAACACTGCAACCGCGACTTAAATCGAAAAGTGGTTTTTTCAATCCTTGCACAACAGGTCCTACAGCTTCGGCACCTCCTAAACGTTGAGCAATTTTATAACCGATATTACCTGCTTGCAGATCGGGGAATATAAGAACATTAGCTCTTCCGGCAACTTCACTTCCGGGAGCTTTTTTCTTACCGATAGAATCAATAACAGCCGCATCAAATTGAAGTTCACCGTCAATCATTAAATTAGGTCTCTTTTGTTTAACAACCTTCATCGCCTCCAAAACTTTATCAACGAGTTCATGTTTGGCACTTCCTTTAGTTGAAAAAGAAAGCATCGCAACATAGGGTTCTTCACCGGTTAATTTTTGATGATTCTCAGCAGTTGAAATTGCAATATCTGCAAGCTGATTAACATCCGGATTCGGTACCACAGCACAATCGGCAAAGCTGTAAGTTTTTTCAGGGAAGATCATCAAAAAGAAACTTGATACAATTGATATTCCTTCGGGCATACCGACACATTGAATAGCAGCGCGAAGAACATCACCTGTTGATGCGGTTGAACCCGCAACAAATCCATCTGCCATACCTTCACGAACCATCATCGCACCGAAAAATAAATCCCTTTTCATTATTTCTCGCGATTCTTCGATGGATAGTCCCTTATGTTTCCTTAAATTGAAAAACACATTAGAAAAATCACTATGTTTTTCAGATTTCAGAGGATCGATAATTCTAACACCTTTTAGATCAACTTTTAAT
>DSBF01000357.1 GCA_011049495.1 Ignavibacteria bacterium | reverse complement strand
GGAAATTCTTTTTCGATTAACGAACGCATAACTTCTTCGGCATGTTTATCGGCAATTGTAACGGGCGATTCATCATTTTTTGTTTCAATGTTAACTTTACTTCTAAAATATCGAAGAATTATTTTCCCGCTTTCATCTGCTAAATATTTCGAGAAGTTTTTCAGTTCATTCAATTCATTCATTTTATTCGCTCTTTATTTTATAATTTGATTAATTCCACTTACCGTTTTATCTCTTTATCTTTGTGTTTAACATTTGCAAAAGATTATGAGTATTATTAAATCCACAACAGAAAATATACTAAAAGCAGCAGAGATTATAAGAGCCGGGGGAACCGTAGCCTTTCCGACCGAAACTGTTTATGGACTTGGAGCCGATGGTTTAAATCCGATTTCAGTTGCAAAAATATTTGAAATAAAAAAACGACCGACCTTTAACCCCCTTATTTTACATATTGATGACATATCTAAACTGGAATTAATTTGTGAAACGGATAATAACAAAATACAAATATTGATAGACAAGTTTTGGCCCGGACCACTAACACTTGTTTTACCAAAGAAGAAAATTGTCCCCGAAATTGTAACCGCCGATAATCCAACTGTCGCAGTTAGAATGCCGAGTAATCAAATTGCATTAGAATTGATTAAACACTCGGGAGTACCTATTGCGGCACCAAGTGCAAATTTATTCAATAGGTTGAGTCCGACCAAAGCCGAACATGTATATAATCAATTGGGGGATAATGTTGATTTAATTTTAGACGGTGGTGCATCTGAAATAGGGGTTGAGTCAACAATTGTTGAAATAGAAAATGAAGAAATCATTTTGCTTCGTCCCGGTGGAATTATAAAAGAAGAAATTGAAAGTCTGTTGAAATGTAAAATTCAACATAAACAAAAAACAACTGATCCGAATTCACCGGGGCAGCTTCCGTTTCATTATTCACCGAGAACTCCTCTTAAATTTTTGTCGGAAGCCGATTTAGATAATCTTGAAAACAAAAAAGTCGGCGGAATTTTTTTCAGCAAACAAAATGTAGAGTTTAATTTTTCTAGAATAGAAATCTTATCGAAAGAAAATAATTTTAGAGAAGCTGCAGCAAATTTATTTTCAGCTTTGCATATATTAGATGAAGCTAACCTGGATTTAATACTGGTTGAATCTCTCCCGGAAGAAGGACTCGGTTTAGCCATGATGGACAGATTAAAAAAAGCAGTTGCTAATTTTTCTTAGAAAACTCCAATTAATTTTAAAGCCATTATAAAAATCGAAACAATAAGCACAGGTTTTATTATCTTCTCTCCCTTTTTAATAGAAATTTTTGCTGACCACCAAGCGCCCAATCCATTTCCTGCGGCAAGACTCAATCCATAAAACCAAATAATATTATCATTCAATATAAAAACAACTACTGCCGGTATAGTAAACAAAAATGTTATAAATACTTTATGAACATTTACCAACACCAAGCTTTCTTTTAATAAATATGCTAATGCAGCCATTAATAAAAATCCAACACCAACTTGAATGAATCCTCCGTAAAAACCAATTGCAAACATAGAGAGGTAAACAAGCAAAGGTACTTTTTCAATATTGTTAAGTTCAATTATTTTTTTGCGGGGGATTAATAATGTTATGATTACACCAATCATAACAATACCGAGAATTTTCTCAAAAGTTTCGCCTTTGATATTACTGGCGGCAATTGCTCCAAGAATTGCTCCCGGAAGGGTGAAAAGACCCATTTTAAAACTAAGTTTAAAACTAGAGTACTTCTCAGACCGAAATGATGAGATTGCAACTATGCTTTGTACTAATACGGCTATTCGGTTTGTACCGTTTGCATCAGTTCCGTCAAGACCCAGAAAAATTAACGCTGGTAAAGTTAGAGTTGACCCGCCTCCTGCCATAACATTTATAATACCGGAAACAACGCCTGCCGCAAAAAGAATTATTACACTTTCAATATCGCCCACACTTAACCTTTAGTTCAAATCAATTTTTAAAAAATCGGAAATGTTTTTTAACTAAACTTGTAAGTCTTCTTACCACTTATTATTTTGAATGTAAATTACAGGGAATTATATGGCAACACAGAACTTCTTTCCAAATGATAATATTCAACTTGATTCCTTTTTACAATTCTGTGATTATATCTCAGAGATAATCATTATAACAGATGACGAAGATAAAATACTTTTTACAAATTCATCGTTCAAAGAACATTTCGGCTTTTCAGATGCACAAATTAAGAATAAAAAAATTGATAAACTTTTCTTAGATGAGAAAATTATTGAGTCCAATGGTAAAAAATCCGTTGCCTCCATGATAGATAAGAATGGCGAAGAATTTGAATGTGAACTAAAAATACTTGCCCAATCCAATGAAGAAGGGAAGATTATTCATAAGGTTTACTTTATAAACGACTTGCGTGAAACCCTCGAAAGAAAAAGAGAATTAAAAGAAACTGCCGATAAGTTTCAAACTTTGTTTAAAGAAATTAGAGACGGACTTTATGAAAGTACTCCCGATGGTAAACTTATCGATATGAATCCTGCCGGGGTTGAATTATTCGGCTACAAATCAAAAGAAGAATTACTTAAAGCAAATATAGCGGAAGATCTCTATTTAAATCCTTACGACAGAACTAAATTCAAAAATCAACTTGAAAAAGATGGTTATGTAAAAGATTACGAGATAGGAGTTAGACGAAAAGACGGTACAATATTAACCGTGTTGGAAACAGCTTTCGCAGTCCGTAATAAAGACGGCTCAATTAAAAGTTACAGGGGCATAATAAGAGATATTACAGCGGCTAAAAATTACGAAGCAAAACTAAGAAAATATATTGACGAGCTCGGACAAGTAAATAAAAAGTTAATTAAATCCGAAGAAGAGCTTAAAGAACTTAACGCGGCAAAAGATAAATTCTTTTCTATAGTGGCACACGATCTTAGAAGTCCTTTTACTTCACTTATCGGTTACTCGGAGTTTTTAAGGGATGATTTTGAAGAACTAACAGATGAAGAAATAAAAGCTTTCGCAAACAATATTCATGAATCTGCACACGTTGTTTTTAATTTATTAGAAAACTTACTGCAATGGTCAAGAGTACAAACCGGCAGAATAAAAATTGAGCCGGAAGTTTTTGATATTTCTCTCCTTGCAAACTCAACGATTAATCTGTTAAAAAACAATGCCGAGAAAAAATCAATCGATTTAATTAACAGCATTGCACCCCGCACGCTTGTATATGCCGATCAGCAAACAATTAGTTCGGTTGTTCAAAATCTTTTATCGAATGCAATCAAATTTACTCCGCGTGACGGAAAGATTGAAATCGGTTACAAAATCAAAAAAGCAAATGTCGAAATATTTGTAGCCGATACAGGCATTGGAATTAAAGACGAGGATAAAGAAAAACTTTTTAGAATTGACACCCATCTTACAACATCGGGAACAGAGAAGGAAGAAGGCTCCGGACTCGGATTAATTTTGTGCAAAGAACTTGTGGAAAAAAATCACGGCAAAATTTGGGTTGAATCTAAACTTGGGAAAGGGAGTACCTTTTTCTTTAGTCTAAGAACTCAAGGTTAATTCCTATATTAATGGCAAATAACTTTCTTTGAAATTATTTTTTTTATAGAAATATTCAAAAACTCAGGTAAGACATTGTTTCTTGTCCTTAACAAAGCATTTGGGTCCTCTGCAAGGTTAATCATATCGTAATACTTTTTCTCACCGTATTTTTTAATTACTTGCTGCTTTCTTTCCGGTTTATGAAGATGATAAAGCATACTTGCCGGGTCTGCTTCGGGATGAAATTGCAAACCTACAATTTCTTCGGAAATACGAACTCCCATTATTGCTCTTTCATAATTTACATGCGCCCTTTCCTTTTCGATGGCAATTATTCTTGCACCGAGTCGGTTTAGTACATCAAATCTTGGTTGAATAACTTGATATTCTCTGAAGTCAGCACCGTAAAAAGGATCATCTAATTTTTGTAATAACGGTTCGGCAAATCCGTTGCTTACTTTGTTTACCTCCATTATCCCGAAAGAGGGTGAATGCCTGTTGGAAACCTTGGCAAAATTATAGTGACGAGCCATTAACTGAAAAGAATGACAAATGAAAAAGACAAACTTTTTCTCGTCTACTCTTTCATTATGAAAATCTATATTTGAAAGTAAACCGAAATACATTTTTTCCCAGTTACTCCCCTTACCTTCAAATGGACTGCCGGGACCACCGGAAGAAATATAAATATCATAATTTAAATCGGGGATTTCATTATTTGCCCTGACATCAAAAAGGTGGTAGCTTACATTTATCTCACTAAACCTATCATTTGTTTCTTTAATAATATCCTTAATGCATCGTATACCCTGGTTTTCTTCACCGTTGTACAAATCCAATATGGCAATTTTTATTTCATTCATAAATTAACTTTCTCAAAAATTTAATCGTGAATATAAGTAT
>DSBF01000536.1 GCA_011049495.1 Ignavibacteria bacterium | reverse complement strand
TGCGTTTATACTTAGAACAGATGAGCAGAGGAAAGGATAATATTCCCGGTACTGATGACGATATTATGTTGTTATCGGATTCCCCCATATTAGCAGTTGCCGATTCTACTCTTAGAAAAAAGTTTAATCTTCCTCCTTTACCAATAGGTTATAAAAGAGTTAATCTAAAAATTGGCAATAAAGAGATTAGTGGACACTTACTTGTCGATGCAGAATTAAAAGATCCTCGTAGTTGCAGTAATTGTTATTATTCTCCAGGTTACCAAATGCATAATAAATTTGCAATTATTGATACACAATGGGTTTTCACCGGTTCTTGGAACTTTACAGTCACCGGGCTATACGGTTCTGTAGAGGAAATGGAAAGAGGAGAGTTAAACGGTAATCAAAATCACATTATTGAAATAAGAAATAGAGATTTAGCTCACATTTATCTAACTGAGTTTAATGAAATGTGGGGCGGAAGTCAGTTTCAACCAAATCCGAGTTCAGCAAAATTCAATACCCGGAAAAAGGATAATACACAACATCTTCTTTATATCGATGGGAGAAAGATTGAAGTTTACTTTGCACCGTCCGATAATGTGCTTGAAAAAATTGTAAACGTTGTTGAACGAGAAGCCGATAGATCTGTATACTTTACTATTTTTGCATTTTCTTATCAACCTCTCGTTGACGTATTAAAAGTTAAATGGGAAGGAAGCATAGAAGATCTTGTTGGTGAAAGAACAGATTTTGATATAAAAGGAATTTTTGATGCTTCATTTTGGAATCAATGGTGGTCGGCATCAATAAATATGTCCGGACGAACTCCGTCAAGAACTTCATTATTAAATCCGATGCGAAGATGGAAACACCCAGCTCCTGTTTACAGAGATAGAGAAAGAGGAAAACTCCATGCAAAAACTATGATTATTGATGAAGAAATTGTAATAGTCGGGTCAGCCAATTGGAGTGAAAACGCCGATAAGAAAAACGATGAGAATACGTTAATAATTTATGACAGAATGATAGCCAACCAATTTATGCAGGAGTTTAGAAGGCGGTAAAAACCCCGAACAAAAACTTCAATAAAGCAACCTTAGGATTCCAACTCGCAATTATTACCGATTATACTAAATAAACTCTTCTGTCCTTTTTTACAATCCCTTATTTCACAAAAAGTTAGCTGAATCAAAATCTCGAATTTTGTTGAGAAAGTTCTTGACTTTGCAACATGAAAAGCATTATTTTGGGGATGGGTGGGGAAAAATGTTGAATGATCCCAAACATCAAACTTAAAATTTATGTTCGTAGGCAGTTTTAAATATTCGATGGACGCAAAAGGCAGAATTGCCTTACCGGCAAAATTGCGTAAATACGTCAATCCCGAAGCAAACAACAGTTTTGTCCTGACACGCAACGCTGCAAAATGTATAGACATTTATCCGATGGACCGCTGGAAAGAATTGGTTGCCGAAAAATTAGATTCGCTCAATCAATTTGATCCGAAAGAAGCAATGTTTATTAGAATGTTTCTACAAGAAGCTGCCGAAGACTCTCTCGACTCTCAGTCAAGATTGTTAATACCAAAGACCTTAATAGAATACGCAGAAATTAAAAATGAAGTTCTCATTTTAGGTGTAAATAAGAGAATAGAAGTATGGAATCCCGATGTTTATGAAAGTTACATCAAAGAGAATTTGCAGTCCTATGAGGAAATTGCAAAAGATGTAATGAAACGAAATGGATAAAATTTTTCATCATCCAGTTCTATTAAAAGAAAGTATTGATTATCTGATCACCGATCAAAATGGAATTTATCTCGATGCGACAATCGGTTTCGGTGGTCATTCAAAAAAGTTCTTAGAAAAATTGAATAAACCTGCAAAGCTTATCGGAATTGATAAAGACGATAATGCTTTTCAATACTGTAAAAAAGAATTTCAAAATGATAAGCGGGTTGTTCTTTATAAGACCGGCTTCAAAAACATTGATATAATTTCTAAGATTGAGTTCATTGATAAATTTGACGGCATCTTTGCTGATTTGGGAGTTTCCTCATTTCAGCTTGATGAATCTGATTCGGGTTTCACATACCGGGAAGAAGCAACTCTTGATCTTCGAATGAATAAAGATGAGGGCATTCCGGCTTATAAAATTCTTAATGAGTTCGAAGAAAAAGAAATTGCAAATATTCTGTTTCATTACGGTGAAGAAAAAAACTCGAGAAAACTTGCTCGGTTAATTAAAGATGAGCGAAGTAAAAAAAAGTTCACCACAACAACTCATCTTAAAAATTTAATCGAAAGTTTTACTCCGCAGCCTTATGTATTTAAAACATTATCAAGAGTATTTCAGGCACTGCGGATTTATGTGAATAACGAATTAGATGAACTAAAAGAGTTTCTTGAAAAGTCTATTAATCTGCTAAACCCGGGAGGAAGAATAGTAATAATCAGTTACCATTCTTTAGAAGACAGGATTGTAAAAGAGCAATTCAAGTATGAAAACTTAGACTGCATTTGTCCGCCGAAAACTCCGGTCTGCATTTGCGGTAAAGAAAAACGAATTGAAATCATTACAAAAAAACCTGTTGTTCCTTCCGCAGCAGAAATAAAAGATAATAGACGATCGCGAAGCGCAAAATTAAGAGTGGCAGAAAGGGTATGAGCAAAAGTAATTTTTTAAAAAATTTAATTTTTCTTTCCGCATTAGTTTGCTTATGGATTTTTCCGCACCTCTTTCTTAGCTCGGAAATAAGATTACTTAAAAGAGAAGAACAAAATCTCCAATCGAAATTAAAAGTTATCAACGATAAAATTGAACGGATTATTGCTCAAGAATTAAGAACATTACAAAGTGAAGAAAGAATTGTTAGACTGGGTATAGATTCACTTGGGCTTGTTAGAGCATTAAAACCGTTTGATGAAATTGTAATTGATGCGAACCGAATCAAACAAATTGAAAAAATAGTAAACAGAAACTATGATTAATTCAAGAGCGCTTCTTGTTATATTTATAATTGTCGCAAGCTTTATGGCTATTGCCGTAAAGCTTTTCAATATTCAAGTGCTCGAACATGATCGTTTTGCAAAGATTGCAAAAAACCAGCAAGACAAGGCTCTAGTTATAAAAGCCGAACGCGGGATGATTAAAGATCGCAATGGTGATATTTTATCTTATACTCTTAATGATGTTTCCTTTTTTGTCGATACGAGAATGCTGTCACAAACTTCCAAAGGGAAAATAGCAGCCAAATTTTCCAAAGTATTTTCGAAAAGTGAAAAGCATTATTTGAAATTGATGGAATCAACAGGAAATGTTTTTTTAGAAAGAAAAGTACCGCGAGAAAAACTTCTTGAATTCCAAAATTTTATTGTCGATGGTTTTGTTTCGGTTGATGATCCGACTCGTAATTACAGTTATGGAAATGTAGCATCACATTTACTTGGATATGTTAATAATGATCTTATTGGTATTGATGGCGTTGAAAGAACATTCGATGATTACCTAACCGGTATAGACGGACTTCTTTACGTTGAACGAGATGTTCAAGGAAGAATTGTTACTGTAAAAGACGAACTTTCACGAAAGCCAAAAAGCGGTAATAATGTTTATTTGACAATCGATACTAAATATCAAAAAATCCTCGAACAAGAATTAAAAAAAGGTGTCGATGATTGCGGAGCCGTATCCGGAATTGGAATATTAATGAATCCGAATACCGGTGAAATTCTTGCTTTGGCAAACTATCCCTCTTTCAATCCTTCCGAATATTACAAAGTAAACGACAAAGTAAGACGCAACAGGGCATTAACGGATACTTATGAACCCGGTTCTACAATGAAAGCACTAACTATGGCTGTCTTACTTGATAACGGATTAGTTAATGAAGATGAAATAATCAACACAGAAAACGGACATTACAGAATTGCAAATGCAAATATTATTGATGTAAACAAATATGAAAAACTTTCCGTGCGCGAAGTTCTTGAACACTCAAGTAATGTCGGAATTACAAAACTTAGCGAAAGAATTGATGACAGAACATTTTATAAATATTTACGCGATTTCGGTTTCGGTAATTCAACTTCAATTTCACTTCCGAGTGAATCAGCCGGATTTTTAAAGAAGCCTGATTATTATTCAACGCTAAGCAAACCATTTATTTCTTTCGGTTATGAAATTTCCGTTACGCCAATTCAAATGATTGCAGCATTTTCTTCGCTTATTAACGGCGGAACTCTTTATCAGCCTAGAATAATTGATAAAGTTGTTGACGAAAATGATCAGGTTATAGAACAATTTGAAAGCAAAAGAATTAGAAATATTATTTCGCCTGAAACATCGGAACGTATAAAGAATTTAATGTTCGGTGTTGTTGAGCATGGAACCGGTAAACTTGCAAGATGCAGCAATATGTTGGTTGGTGGTAAGACCGGGACTTCACAAAAATTTATTGACGGACAATATGTTAAAGATTATAACGCTTCCTTTATTGGATTTTT
>DSBF01000026.1 GCA_011049495.1 Ignavibacteria bacterium | reverse complement strand
CTTTGTAATAAAATAAAGAGCAGTACCGGAAGCACCATGAAGAAAATCATAATTCCCGCTATTTATTTCATTGACCATCCATTTGCCAATAATCGGGTCTATAGCTTCGAATATTTCGTTTGGATTAAAATCTAAAAAATTTTGTTTGAAAAAATAATTCATTAACCACCCGAAGCCCGATGCACCTGAACAAAGATTATAATTTTTGTGTGAGTGGTTAAATATCCCCTCGATACTTTTCTGAATGAAAAAAATATCTTCTTCATTATTAGAGTTAAGATAATGCTGGTAGAAAAATAATAAACTCCCTAAATTCCCATCTATTAATCCAATATTTTCTGTTTTGTTTGCAAGTAAACAAAAACGAATTTCCCGAATTTTATCTAAAACATTGCTAATCATTTTGGTCAATGCTGTTTAAATTACTCCATCATTAAACATTTTTTTATATAAAAGACCTCTGTCGAATCTAATTGCTTTTAATTTAGAAACATAAAAACCACAAATTAAAAAACATCTATTCATACCAGTACAAATAGACGTTTTTTAATCAAGGCATCTGTATCACAAAACATCAGCACATGTATCCGTTGCAACTTATTTCAAAAGTGCACTGGCCTGATCCTCCACAACCATCAGTATAACAATAGTTAGAATCACAAGGATTTGCTATTCCTGATTTTGGACACCATGCTGGAATGAGCGAAACTACTCCACCTCTAACCCCTACCATCTGATTGTCAGATAATTTTACAACAACGTTTTTGTTTAATACTAATTTTTTCATGATTAAATTTTTTAATTATTACTATTATTCTTCATTTGAAGAATTTTCATTGCTTTATTCAAAAACTCATCTTGCCAAATACTTTTTATAGTTTTATCCACGTAGACATCGGGCAAAACACCCACTCCGAAATGTTGAGAATTATCTAAGGAAACCACTTTAGAACCTGTATAAACAAACCTTATGTTATTTGGCAGCACCAGGCTGTTAAAAGCCCCATTGGTACCGGCGGTTGGCTGACCAATAATAGTTGCCAAATTATAATGTTTTACAATCATTGCAACAGATTCTGCGTAACTAATCGCCCGTGCGTCTGTTATTAAAACAACAGGTGCATCTATGTGGGGGTTCTGTGGCGTCATTCCAGTTCCAATATTTGGGTAATAATATCCAGCCCTATTTTTTTGATTTGGAAAAATGAACTGAGGAATACCTAACCAGTGTCCAGCTGTATCCTGCTGTGTCATCAAATGAGACCAGAATTCATGATTGTTGTTTGGATATCCTCTTAAATCGCAAATAATCCCTTTGCATTTTACAAGGTCAGGCATCAAACTATCGATTTCAGCCATTGAAATCTGGTCGAGATTCAGGTAATAAATGTTGTCCTTCAAAATTTTATACCTTGTTTTGTTTAGTGATTTATTGTAATGTTCAAGTGGGTGTAATGAATATTTTAAATAGACTATGTCTTTTGTACCATCGGGTTTTATTATATCCAACCTGACCGAATCACCCGGGGTTCCCTGCAAAGATAAATTCTCACTTGCCTTTCTTACAAAGCCAATTGTGGGAGCTGGAATGTAGGGTTCCATCTTTGCAAAATATTTTTTTGCTTTTTTGTTTGCGATTTTCTTAACAATTGTGCCGGGCAACAAGCCTGAATTCTGATCATAAACCTCAGTAATGAGTAAGTTTTCGCTTATCCATTCCCACTTAATGGGTAGTTGATTTATATTTTTATAGTTTGGAACTAATACATTAACATGACCATCATTTAGTTTTGCCGTAAATTTTCTCAAAACCTTCTCAAAATCTTCCATATCATAATATTCGTTCAAAGCTGTTTTAAACTCCTTTTCCCAGTCCACATCCACTTCATCAAAATAAGGAAAGAAATGCTGAATAATATTCCAAACCACAACAAGGCTTCCTAAATCTTTATAAATCTCAGATTGCCACAGATTCAACTCATTTTGTAACGAATTGAAACTTTCTTTATTCGCAACAGGAAATACATGTTGATCATCTGCCATTAAAACAACAGGAAGTTGAACAAAAAGATCAGGATGAATCCTTTCACAAATGGACTCTCCAAATTCAGGCTTTTTTTCAAATAACCGAAAATTTTTGTCGTTATACCGAATCGAAAAATAACCATTTTCTCCGGATTGGTCGGTAAGATATTTTACATCAAACGGGAGGTTTTTGTCAAAAAAGAATTCTTCTAAATCATTTCCATTCAAATTATTGAAATCATTTTCATAAACAACTGAATCTCTATTATTATGATTTTTGACCGACAATCTAATATCGTCAATAAAAACTCCGGAAGTATCCAGGCAATTAAAACCAAAAAAAATGTTCAGATCATCCGGTTTAACAGTTCTTTCAATCACAATTTTCTCCCATTTGCTTTTTTTAAGATATATCGGTTTTAATGCAGCAGACAGGTTCATGTAATCATTCCGGTTAAACCCCTCAAAAAACAATTGCCCCGAGCCTCCGTTTCCCGACTTTACAAATGCTTCCAGTTTAACGGCTTTTTGAGAAAAACGTGAAGCAGGTATGCTTTTCCCTAACGGGGTTGTTTTATTATAATCCAATTTGTTAATACGACCAACCCTGATACTTTTATAAACATTACCAGGTGTCTGATTGAGTTTTACACCGGAATGCTGCCAGTAAACCGGATAGAAACCTGAAGTTTCCGGTGGTGTAATTTTAGAAATTTCAAAATCTTTCTCATCTGAACTACTATTAATTTCAAGCGTTGGCGCTAGGGGCAAAAATAATTTCAGTAAACTGTCTTTCAATGCTTCGCTGTTTGGAGCACTATCAACTGTTTTTACCCCATAGCAGGCAAATCTGTCCCAGTCAATCTGTTGCGCCTCATCACTGGGGTGAAACCACCGGACATAACCGTACAGTTTGGCGAAAGCTTTTATGTTTTCCACTTTTTTCTTTTGCGGAATTTCATTCCTACTGCATCCCCAAATAAGGCCAAAGGATATAATTAAAAAACCGATTCTAAAATTTAATCTAATCATCAAATTCAGATTTGCTTCAAAGATAACTCCTTAGAGTGCCACATGGTGGCACTTTGAAATTTAGAACGATTTTAAATAATACACCTGAATTTTTCGGTCAAATTCAATTTCCAGCTTATCCGTTTCTTTTAAATGTTTTAACAGCCGGAAGAAAGTACGTCTGCTGATGTTCAGTTTTTGGGCAAAATAACCGGGATTGCCTTTGTACCCTTTTTCAAAAAGTTCTTTTAAACGATAATAATTGTCGATGCATTTAATGTTGTCCATTGGAAATAGTTTTATTGGTTTTTATTTAATGATTTAACGGAAATTAAATAAATGCCGTATTTCTATAATCCGGAAAGTATGTATGCCTGAAATTCCAAACATATTCTTCTTTTTTGGGCCGACCAACAGGAGCCGGGAGTTTTCAGGTATTAAAATTAGGACATCGAAAGCAAAAATAAAATATGTTTAAAAACACAAAACACTGAAAACCAGAGAGAGAGAGAGAGAGAATGTGTTTTACAACATAAAAAACAGAGGGTTACCTTTTGGTGTTTTTCGGAGTATTTAAAGATGACCTAATGCCAAAAAGCATCAATTCCCAGGTAAGTTCCCGCAATGTTTCCAGATTGTAGTGCTTCCCGAAATATTTGGCCACGATCCGTAAACAAGTCGGACCGCAGTCCATGGCGTCGGGTTGCAGGTAATGCGGGAATTTTAGCATAGTTCTGTTTTGAAGGCGAAAGATAGAAAAAATACCGAATCATTCTGATTTTACTGCAGGAGATTATTCCTTTATTCTTCTCAGTTTAATGATGTCCCTGGCTTCATTCCATGCTTTGGGTCTTGGTTCGAAATATGACATATTAAAACCCAATTCAATTTCATCTTCATTAACAAAACGGATTAATCCTTTTTCTCTGAGTTCCGGGGAACTTTCGTAATAAATATCTATTTCTGCATAACTCCCTTTATTTTTTATTGAAAACATTCCTGTTTCCGGTACCGGGTTATAATTTGCGTCAAAACTGGCAAAGGTTGTATTTTTCCCAATTTCTTCAAATATAAAAGTTGAGTCGGCATTAAAAATATAAACCAGGTTCTTATTCTTATCACCTGCTCCAATCCATTTTGTATTTATCAGATCAAAACATTTAAGTTCCTGACCGTAAACACTATTAACATAGAATAATAAAACAAAAATCGTAAGTCTCATGCTGAAAAATAAACAAATGTAACTCTAAAATAATAAAGAAGTGAATAGGCTGTTCCAAAAAAATGAAACAGCCTATTCAACGTTAAGCATAAACATCAACGGAAGTATGGCCACCCTGTAGTTTATCTCCAGTTAAAAGAGTCATCTCGCCAGTATCCCAATCATAATTAAAAAAAATTCAACTTGGTTTTTATCAGAAATCCTGTAAAACAGGGTAATTTGTTTTCTAAAAACGAATCGTTTTACACCCTTAAAATCCGTATTCTG
>DSBF01000471.1 GCA_011049495.1 Ignavibacteria bacterium | reverse complement strand
TATTACGGGACAGATGGAAGCCACTCAATCGGTAGTTTTAGATGATGAACCTTATTTCAAATACGTGTTGGGCGGCGATTATACTTTCACAAACGGATTGTATTTTAACGGACAGTTTTTACACGGTTTCCTGCATGAACGGGGTAAAGATGAATTGAATGACTACTTTACATTCCGGCTGGAGAAAACTTTCCTGAATGATAAATTTAAATTAGTTCCCATCGGCGGAGCGGTTGCCATTAACGACTGGGACGATATGAAAAATAATTACGGCTTAGTTTACGCACCGGAGTTATCTTACTACCCATCTGATAACGTTGAACTTAGTGTTGTTCCCTTTATCATTGATGGAAAAGGTGTAAACATGTTCGGATCGATAAAAGACCTGGATGAAATTCTTTTTCGTTTAAAGGTAAGTTTTTAGTTAAAACAGTCAAATATTAACAGCCTGAGATATATGGATAAAATGGACTTAGAACAACTCAACTCTTCCCTTGCCGAAGTTATTAAAATATCGAAATCCTGCAATGAAATAAATCCGGCAGATTGCTTGCAGGATGATGAAATTATCAATCACAGTCAAAATGATATTAACACGATTGTTTCTTCATTAACGGAAGGGGTCAATGACACCTGGAACACTGTTAAAAGACTTTTTGAATTCGTTCGAGACAGAATAATTTATGATTTTGCACCCGAAATAGAGGGCCCGGAGGATTGGCAAGCTTCCACTATTCTAAAAAGAGGATCGGGGTTTTGTCATCAGAAGGCAATTCTTTTAACAGCCTTTCTGCGGGCTTCAAGATTACCTGCCGCACTGGTATTCCAGAACGTAGTGGACCACGTGATTTTAAATTCCCGCTATGAAAAATTACTTCCAAATGGAAGGTTGCCTTTACATGCACTTGTTGCGGTTAATATTAATGATAAATGGTATCGATTAGATGCTACTTTAGATGCGGAACTTTGCAGGAAAAAAGCTTATCGACTTACGAAAGTGATCCCAGGTGAGGAAACTCTACTTCCAAAATTAACTCTTAAGGGCAATCCTCATTTTATTATCGAAAGCGAACTGGGATATTTTGAATCTTACCCTCGGGAATTTAGAGATCTATTACTAAAAAATTGGAATGAATGGAATTTATGGCAAGCATATGTCAGGAAAAAGCATTTGACCATGTAAATGACAGTATAAAATATTATATTGGAATTATAAGGAATTAAAAATGAGAAAATTCGCGGAATTTGTTATCAAGTATCGTATTGGAATTATAATCGGGACTGTAATTATCACGGCATTTATGGCCATCCAATTGAAAAACCTGGAAATTAACAGTGATATTCTAAGCTATTTACCGCAAACCAATCCTCACGTCATTCAGTTTAATGAGGTCGGGGATAAATTTGGTGGAAATTCACAGGCAATGATTGCCTTAGAGACTGATGATGTTTTCAATTTTAACACGATAAACAGGATCAATATAATCACTCAAAAGTTTAAGGATATGCCGGAGATATCTTTTGTAACCAGCCTGACAGACGTGATTGATATAAAGAAAATTGAAGGTGGAGTGGAAATTGGAAAGCTGATAGACGATTATAATTCTCTGGCTGACAAAGATGAGCTGGCAAGGATAAAAGAATATGTTTTATCCAAAGAGATGTATCGGGGAAATATCGTTTCTAATGACGGGACGATAGCGGTAATAGTAATACGATTGAAAGATGATAGCGATAAAGTTGCTATTGGACGAGTAATGAAAGAATTTGTCTTAAGCACTGAAGGGAATGAAAAAATATACTTTGCCGGTATTCCTTTTCAGATGATTTTTCTGACCGATATTATTAGCTCGGATATTATTATATTATTCCCAATAGTGCTTATTTTGCTTATTATCACGCTGGCGGTAAGTTTTCGGACAAAACGGGGTGTAATATTACCATTAGCCACTGTTATAATCAGTACAACCTGGGGATTGGGCTTAATGTCTTTATTAGGTATTAAACTTACCCTTGCTTCTGACGCAATGCCTATACTCCTGCTGGCTATTGGCAGCGCCTACGGGATTCATTTCGTAAATAAGTATATGGAAGATATCCGGAGAGGTGACGGTAAAATTGAGGGAATTAAAGACACAATCAGTGAAATCGGTATGCCCATCTTTTTAACTGGCTTAACCACTGCAATTGGTTTTCTGGCGTTTTTAACTTCCAATTTGACCATAATTAAAGAATTCGGGCTATTTACGGCATTCGGTGTGTTTTTCGCTTTTATCGTCTCGATCACTTTTTTACCGGCATTGTTAGCGCTTATGCCCCCACCCACAAAAATGGATAATCTTAATATTTCCAAAAACGCTTCGTCAAATCACTTTTTGAAAGGATTAAGTGTTTTAATTTTAAAAAGAAAAAATATCATCGTACTTATCGGATTCATAATCGGCGCCATTGGTGTTTTCTCTCTTTTTCACATTAACAGAGAAGTAAATATGGTAGAGTACTTTAAAAAAGACAGCGAGATCCGTCAGGCAGAAGATATGATGGAAGTAAAACTTGGCGGTTCCATCCCTATTCAGATTTTAGTTAAAGGCGATTTGAAAGAGCCGGCTGTCTTAAAAGAGATGATAAAATTAGAAAAATATCTCCAAAGTTTACCCGATGTGCATGATCCTCAGTCTATTGCAGATTTAATCTGCGAAATGAATTATGTAATGAATGGCCGCTATTGCATTCCGGGTACTCGTGAAGGCGTGGCAAATCTCTGGTTCTTTTTAGAGGGTAATGAAATCCTGCTGCAGTTAATCAATTCGCAAAACAATGAAGGGCTGATTCAGGCAAAATTGGGAACCGTCGATACAAAAATAGTGAGATATATAACCGATAATATTGAGAAATATCTATCAGAAAATATTGATCCGCAAATGGTAAGTGTAAATTTTACAGAGGCAGAATTCGGTGAATCAAAGGACTTATATCAATATATAATAAAAGATATTCTGGATAACATTTCTTATGATGCGGCTCATTATGATCTGGAAATAAATGATACTAATGCGCTAAATAGAATTTTAGAAAAATATATTTATCAAGATACTCCAATAAACCGGGCAACTCTGACCCAAAACCTTTCAGAAAAGTTAACAGATTACTTTAACGACGAAGAGAGCGATTTGATAATTGAATCGGCAACTGTCAGAGAAAAAACAGTTGCGTCAATCGTTGCTTATATAAAACAAAATCAAAAATGGGGTGAAAAGGATATTGTATCTCTATTGAAAAAAACGGTTCCCGTTTCATATTATGATGAAGATCCTGAGATGCTGGATTATGCGGCAATGTCAATTGCCGCGATCATCGAAAATGAAACAGAGTGGTATAAAGTAAATAGTATATTTGCGGAAATAGCGCCATTAATTTCCGTAGGCCTGAATTTAAATCCTGATTTCAAGAAAAAACTGATTGGCGACATCTGGAAAATCAACGATACTCAAATTGCAATTCCTCTTTCTTGGTATGAGAAACTGAATGGTCAACCGTATACGCCCATTACTATGGATTTTCAACAGACAGGGCTTCCTATAATTTATAAGGATATTGATCAAAACATTGTTTCCAGCCAGACCTACAGTCTCATTTTTGCAATTGGATTGGTGCTGATTCTACTGACGATTCAGTTCAGATCGTTTATCGGGGGTTTAATCTCCATCTTACCCATTATAATTACTGTTCTTTTTAATTTTACGGTAATGTGGATTTTCAAGATTCCTCTGGATGCCGTAACCGTAATGATCGGCAGTGTGGCGGTGGGAATCGGCATAGATTACACCATTCATTTTAATAATCGCTTCCGTTTTGAAATTAGCAAAATGAACAGTGTAGAGAATGCTCTAAATGCGACGCTGCAAACAACAGGTAGGGGCATTATCATCAACGCTTTCTCCGTGATGGCGGGTTTTCTGGTCCTTCTTTTGGGCAGTATAGTTCCGATGCAAAGGTTTGGCTGGTTAATAGCGCTTACGATGATAATCAGCGCTTTAGCGTCGTTAACTTTCTTACCGTCATTGCTCCTGATTGCCCATGCTTCTTTTCTTGGCGATCTAGAAAATATGGCATTAAGAAATGTCAATGGAATTAAATCCGGAATCAAGAGACGATTGAAAAGATAGTAAATGAGGAAAAAAAACATAAAAAAACAAATCGGCGATAAAAAGGTAGGGTTAGTTCTCGGCAGCGGCTCAGCAAAAGGTCTGTCCCACATCGGGGTTCTGAAATATTTAGAAGAAGCAGAAATAAAAATCGACTTTATTGCCGGCAGCAGCATCGGAGCCATGATTGGCGGCGCTTACGCTGCGGGAATTAATATTAATGAAATTGAAGATATTGCACTCAAAAATGATTTGGCATCATCAGTAAAATACTTTTTGCCGACTATTTCAAAATCCGGTCTGATAAGCGGAGCAAAAGTAAAAGAATTTCTAAAAGATATAGTCGGAGATATAAAAATTGAAAATCTTAAAATCCCTTTTACAGCGACGGCGACTGATATTTTCACCGGACAGGAAATTAATTTTAACAAAGG
>DSBF01000229.1 GCA_011049495.1 Ignavibacteria bacterium | reverse complement strand
GCTCTATTAAACATTGTTTCAGCAACTGTTTCGTTATTTTTCTTCAAATAATAAACACCTCGCATTATATACGACGATGCCTGAAAGGTCTGTTCATGAAGTTGATAAATCCTGTATAATTCTTCTATGGGATGCTTATGATCATCAACACGAATGTCTATAAATTTATCGCTATATCCCGAATAACCACCCTTTTTTGATACGACATAAAGAGCTGCAGATTGTCTTCCTCTGCTATCTCCACCCGCTTTTTCTCCTGATTGAAGAGCCTTTATCAATCTTTCGCCGAATGGAAGATCTTTATTATTTAAAAAAGACTCTTCCATATCTTCAATAACCTTTTCGTTTGTCAGGATATTTCCTTGTACTGAATAATTTTTACCGTATTTATGCCCGGCCCATGGTGAGCATTCATCTCCAGTCCACGCAGCAGAGGAACCATCAATAGCAACAATTCCAAACTGCCTTGAAGAAGCCCCTTCATCTTTTTTTAGAGTCATACTAAAGATATCTTCAGGATTAATGCCCATTTCTAATAGTGTGAATGCTTTTTCAGCAAAAGACGTTTCCGCCCAGGCTTGAGTGGCTACAGCACCAATATCAGCATCCGCATGAGGAACAACTGCTCCAACTGCAAGAAATTTCGACTGAACAGCGATCCCGATCTCCTGAGTTTCTTCATCATATCCAACAATAGAAAAAGTGGCTATTTTTGTCTGTATTTTCTCTGAATAAATCCCTGATATAAACATTAAAAATATTAACCCTAAAATTATTATTTTCTTATCCATAGTAACTCCCTCCTTATTTTTATAACGGGTCAGGTCCAGGCCCATAACTGATTAAAGAGCTGAGTGCTCGGTGGTGGGTTCCATTGTGATGTTTATCCCGTTTAAGATTACTATTTTGTGTGCTTTTTGAGCACGGGCAACCATATCTTTTGTGCCCCTGCTTTCGGATATGTGATCGTGAAAGGCATACACTATTTCAATATCGGGGTTGTCATTTAACATTATTTGGTTTCTTATCGGGCCGGCATTTTTTCCATGCTTATTCCATTGTGCCGGATATTCTTTATACTCCACCCCAGCTTCTTGGGCTATTTCTTTTGCCAGGGTATCCGCTCCTGCGGCTCCTCCTTCTATCACCATGGACGGCTTGCTCTGGAGGATGATACTTCTCATATAATCTTTGTTAATGTATTTCCGATCTCCGCAGACGAGTATTTTCATTATTCCTTCTCGTTTTTAAAATAGTCTTTCCAATATGCTCGCATCTCTTCTATGATCTTTTTCTCGTCTGGGGCGTTTTTGTACTGCTCTTCGGCCACCAGGGCGAACTCCATGGCCTGTGCTTGCTCCATGTTCTCCCGCCATTCTTTGATTGCTTTCTTCATTTCCGGATCCATCATGCCTCCTTTTCACGTGTGGATTATAAACCTCTTAATACTGAATACAAGATTTTAATCCCGCACTACTTGAGGCTTAAGTTACAATTACAATATTTTCTCCGTTAAATAATGAAAAGCTTTCCTTACCAGCTTTTCATTGGGAATAGGCCGATAAGCCAAAGCTGATAATTCAGTTTTATATTGCGATTTTATTTTACTCCAAATGGAATCAAAATCATTCATCATGGGAGACTCAACAAGCTTCTTGTCCCGCCACCCTTGTGGCTCATCAAATAATTCTTTGCCGTGTTCATAAAGTCTTTCAAATTTATCTTTGAATGACTTTGATTCAATAAATCGATTGCATTCAATATCTTTAACCAAATAATATAAATCATAAAAATATCTGATCTTACCCGAAATACTCCGCCAAGAGTCTTGAGCGTAAGAGAACCGAATCAATGAAACCAATTTTTCCAATAAAGTCTGCTCTTTGGTTAAAACGTTCACAGGGAAAGGTCCTAACTGATATTTCTCTATAAAGGCATGGTTAGTTGTATGAACAAGAAAATCATAAACAAAGCTGTTAATGAAAAGCGTTTTATACGGGTATGGATTTCCAAAGGAATTGATTTCAACGATCACTCTGTTATTATTCTTTTTTTCGTGTGAAGGATATTTAAATGATGACTTCCTGAATCTTGACCCTTTGCTGGTTATCCCAGCTTCCATCACTTCGTCAAACTCTTTTGTTATCTCCTTTTCTACTTGGCGAATGATAGTTTTTATTTCGCTTTTTGTCCTGTCTGGAGCATGGAGAATAGCCAGATCCACGTCCTCCGAAAACCGGGCAATCATCCCATATCCCTTCGACAAGGAAGTCCCGCCTTTGAAAACCGTTTTATCAGCATAGCAGCTAAGCGCCAGTCGGTTTAATATCAGCGTAATCCAATAGTCTTTCTCAACAAAATCCAATAAAATATTTAGATGTTGAGAAGCCGCTCTTAAAGTTTGTGAAAATAGTTCTCTGTTGTTATGCAAAATCATACCATATTCCACTTTTCAGCAGTCGGTAATATTAATGTAACTCCCGTCAACCTGTATTTAGTAATCGGATTAAGAGATCGAAGGAGCATTTCCGTATTTCTTTTACCTCCGGTATATTCCAGCATTGCCCCTAATAAAGCTCGTGTTGAAGGCGGGTATTTCAACGCCAGTCGGTTAAGCCTCATTTTTTCCTTTTCGGATAACTTATTTAAAATAGCCATCAATCGCTTAATAGACTTATCTATTGAGGTATCAGGAATCTTTTTGATGTATCGGATAGCATCCAATAATTGAAGCATGGGGATATTATCTTTTGAAATGGTATTTTTCTGTTTGATAAATGATATGGTGTATTGGCCTCGCTTAAAAGACGGGCGAATTTCATTTCTTCCGATCTGTACGGTATTGCTAACCTGAGTAGTCAAACCTAGTTGATTATATATGCTGTATCCTGTCAAATATCCGGTCACTTTCGAATTTTCTTCCAGCAGATCTTTTACTACCTGTTTTTGGTCAGGCAGCAAATTCCCAAATGGAGTATTTTCTGGTTTATAGTACTTTCCTTTGGATAGCTTAGCAATTTTGCCGGATTTCACCTTTCTGTTCAGTGCTTTGATAACAGCTTCTTTTTGGCTCTCATCTTGCATCATGTCGATATAGGTGAAGACATAGCCTTTAGGTAGTCTGTTAATATTATTTTCAATAAATTCGGTAACTTTCATAATTTCACCTCCTTACTACCACACTCCTAATGTCCAGTTTATTATATATTTTGCTGGACAGCTTGTCAAGTATTGAAGATTTTAATCCCGCACTCAGTTTATAATCTTTTATAAACTGAGTGCGGGAGACCCCTACTCGAGGCGTTTGACTTTGATTGTTTGATCGAGGCCTTTGACCATCATTTCATAGCCAAAATTAACTTTGTAGATGATGACTTCTGGGTTATAGGCGTAGTGGTAGACATAACCGTACTTGTCCTGCTGCCAGACCTGGCCGTTGGTCAGTTTGAAGACCGTGTCTCCGTCCCATCCTTCGAACTCTCCGTCGATCCTGCTCTTGATGGCGCTGTACTCCAGGGACCGTACTTTGATGGCCTTGTCCACATCTTCGACCTGCATATAGGTATATCCTCGGTGCTGATAGATGATAACATCGGGACGATAAGAGTGATGATACTCGTAACCGTAGGAAGCCTGCTGCCAGATCCCGCCGTTGGCCATTCGGAAGACGGTATCCCCGTCCCAGCCGTTGAACTGGCCGTCGATCTCGGTCTCGGTCACATGGGTGATCTTATCACACCGGAACGGCTCTTCGGCCCCCTCAATGACAAGGAGATAATCCGATCCCCAGGTTTTGGTGAAGATCTTTACTTCAGGATTCCTCAAACGGACTCTCTGACGGTTCCCGCCCGTCACCACGTAAAACTCATAAGAGCTGACTTTGAAGAGATACCCCTCCTGAATCGTCCCGTTGATGGATCCCCTCAAAGTCGTTTCCTTGACCAGTTTCCAGTCATCTGAGGGATAGATGCTGCTCGCCAGGAAGAGGAGAAAGAGGAGTATGATGACTCCCCTTTTGATCCTGATTGATTTGACTGTGCTTCCTGTTCTCATTTGAACTCCATGGGACAACTCCTCCAAGCATCGCTATTAAAGGGGAAGATTTTAATCCCGCACTCAGTTCAAACTCATTTTGAATTGAGTGCGGGGCCTGACCCCTCTACGATGCTTGATTTACTTCGAAATACTTTAAAATCATCATCACTTTTTACAATAATAAATTCATATCCGCATGCATTAAGGACTTTAACAATATCTTTGTGTTCTATTCTTTTTGCCTTGTTTTTGCCTGACCTTAACAGATATCCTTCTGTATAGCGATAGCTAAAAAGAACATCACCTTGCTCGTTGATCCAGATCAGATTAGGAACTACAACGCCCCTCTCTGTCCCTTTAAAACCCATACTGGCTTCTCTCGTAAACTCCATGGTTTCTTTATCATAAAATAAAGCCAGATTGAAATCCTTCAGAATCAGAGTGTCTTCTGTCTCTTTAAACACGGAACCATATTTTCGAAATGTGCTTGCTTTTGCGTTCTCCGCAGGAGTATTCAATTCAACGGATTTGATAAAAGAGAGTTTAATGTTTTTTAATAATTCAACTTTGTAG
>DSBF01000159.1 GCA_011049495.1 Ignavibacteria bacterium | reverse complement strand
TGGAATATTGAAAACGTAAAAAATGTTCAAGCGTTTCATTTTAAAGGGGGACAAGGAGCAAAAACCGGTACAGGCGGGCATTTACCGGGCGAAAAAGTTAAGGGAAAAATTGCACAAGTACGCGGACTTGAAGAAGGCAAAGCGGCAATTAGTCCTTCGACTTTTATCGATTTATCAACCCCCGCCGATTTCAAAAAACTTGCAGATGAAGTGAGAGAAATTTCCGGCGGTATTCCAATCGGCTTCAAACTTTCCGCTCAGCATATTGAAGATGATATTGACTTCGCGTTGGAAGCAAGCGCGGATTATATTATTCTTGATGGAAGAGGCGGCGGCACCGGTTCGGCTCCGAATATTTTCAAAAATAATATCTCTGTTGATACCATTCCCGCTTTAGCCCGGGCAAGAAAACATCTCGATAAAGTTGGCGCTGATAATGTGACATTAATTGTTACCGGCGGGCTTCGAACTGAATCCGATTTTGTTAAAGCTTTAGCTCTCGGCGCTGATGGTATTGCTATCGCAAACTCAGCAATTCAAGCAATTGGTTGTTTGGGAATGCGCGCTTGTCATACGAATAATTGTCCGGTTGGAGTTGCAACACAACGGGAAGATTTACGTTCACGAATAATTATCGATCAATCGGCAAAACAGCTTCAAAATTATCTTGAAGCAACAACAGAATTGATGAAAGTATTAGCAAGAGCTTGTGGGCACGATAGCTTGAGTAAATTTAATATTGATGATCTTACAACTTTCAAAAAAGATATGGCTGAATTGAGCGGCGTTCAGTTTGGCGGTATTTTATAATAAAAGAGAATATCAATGAGTAAAAAATTAAATTGGTACAAAGTCGCAAGCATAAAAGATTATCAAGAAGGCAGAGTTAAAACAGTTACCGCCGGAACTAAAACAATTGCGCTTTCACTTTTCGAAGGAAAGTTTTGCGCGATTGATAATCACTGTCCGCACCAAGGCGGACCGCTTGGCGAAGGTTCGATTGAAGAGGGTTGGCTGCGCTGCCCGTGGCACGGTTACGAATACCATCCGTGTACAGGTAAACCGCCGGAAGGTTTGGACGATAACGTTCCAACCTACGATGTGAAAATTGAAGATGATGATATTTATATAGGCATTGAAGAAGAACAACCGCACAAAAGAAATGTTTCGGATGTAATGGTTGAAACGATGATAAACTGGGGAGTAGATTCAGTCTTTGGAATGGTTGGTCATTCTAATCTTGGTTTAGCCGATGCAATAAGAAGACAAGTTGAAACTGGCAAAATTAAATATTTTGGTATCCGTCACGAAGGTGCCGCTTCGTTTGCTGCTTCAGGGTATGCGAAATTGACCGGCAAACCGGCAGCGTGTTTTGCAATTGCCGGACCTGGTTCAACGAATTTATTAACAGGTTTATGGGATGCAAAAGTTGACCGCGTTCCGATTCTTGCTTTAAGTGGACAAGTAGATACTCAAGTTCTCGGTCCCGGCGCTTTTCAAGAAGTTGATCTTGCATCAGCTTTTAATTCGGTTGCTGAATGGAGTCAAACTGTTCTGCCCCAAAGCAAACACGCTGAGTTAATGACGCTTGCACTAAAAAACGCAATTCTTAAAAGAGATGTTGCTCATTTAATTTTCCCGAATGAAGTTCAGGAAATTGAGGTTGATGAAGACACGAAAGCATCTTCACCTGAAGGAAGATTAACAGATTTGCAAATATCACCACCGAAGGATTCTCTCGATAAAGCGGTTGCAAAAATTAAAGATGCAAAACGCCCATGCATAATTGTCGGCAACGGCGCAAAGTTTAAGATGGACGACATAATTAAATTTTCCGAGAAGATTGAGGCTCCGGTTATTACTACATTTAAAGGGAAAGGATTAATACCGGATGATCATCCTTTGGCTTGCGGCGTGTTGGGAAGAAGCGGTACTCCAATTGCATCTTATTTTATGAATGCTTCCGATTTAATAATTGTATTCGGCGCATCTTTTTCTAATCACACAGGCATTGCAACTTTCCGTCCTATAATTCAAGTAGATTTTGATCAGATGGCGCTCGGTAAGTTTCACAAAGTTGATGTTCCTGTTTGGGGTGAAATAGGAGTAACGGTTAATTTGTTGAATGAAACTTTCAAGGATCATTCGGGCGATGCATCAATCCGCGAAGAAATCTCGGGTCGATGGAAAATGTGGAAAGATGAAAAATTGAAACGAACTAAAGATGACAAAGGGAAAGGATTAAACTCCGCATTCATTTTTGAAACTATGAGTAAACTTATACCGGAAGATGCTGTGATAACAGTTGATGTGGGAAATAACGCGTATTCATTCGGAAGATATTTCGAATGCAAGCGGCAGTCAATTTTAATGTCGGGTTATCTTGGTTCAATCGGATTTGGATATCCCGCGGCAATGGGAGCTTATGCAGCCGCTCCGGATCGTAAAATTATTGCTGTAACAGGCGACGGCGGATTTGGTCAATATATGGCTGAACTTACAACCGCGGTTAAATATAATATGAACATTACGCATATTTTATTAAACAATGATGAGCTTGGCAAAATTACAAAAGAACAAAAAGCGGATGAACTAAATGTTTGGGAAACCAACTTAGTAAATCCGAACTTTTCTGAGTACGCAAAAAACTGCGGCGCGCTGGGAATACGTGTTACAAATAAAAAAGAATTAGAAGACGCGATGAAAAAAGCGCTTGAACACAATGGACCGGCAATGGTTGAAATAATTGCAGATTCAGAATTGATTTAATCAGTGAAAATCTGTTTCATCAGTTTAATCCGCGGTCTATTTAACTAAATAAGGATGAAAAATGAAATTACCAAAAATCGATTACAAAGAATTTTCAAAAACAAGAAATACAATCCAATTATACGCACAACTGCTGAGTGCACTTAAAGGCAAACTTGTTCCCCATCAAAAAAACTGGGAAGAGTTTAGTCTGAAAACTTATGCGAAAGGTTTTACAACCGGACCGATTCCGGTTGAAACAGAAAATGGATTGGAAGCTCTCGATCTCAACTTAAATCTAATTGAAAATAAACTGAAATTATTTTTTAGAAATAAACGGGACGAGATTGATTTGCATCAAAGCAACATAAAATCATTTACAGATAAAGTTGTAGAAAAAATTAACAATTATGGAATTACAGAATTTGAACCGGAAGAAAAATTCTTTCAGAAGATGAATTAATTTATGACGAAGCCGAAGTAAAAAAACTTTGGAATACATTTCGTCAAATATATTTTCTTCTACTCGAATTCCGCGGTTTAACTTTATATGAAACAAGCAGCATAAATTTTTGGGCACATCATTCCGATATGGCGCTGCTTGTATTTTCCGGTAAAATAATTGAAAGCAAAGATCCGCAAGATTGGGATAATTCACGCGAACAAATGAACTTCGGCTTTTCATCCGGCGATGAAGGAGTTGGTCAGCCATATTTTTATATCACAGCTTATCCGTTCGATGAAAAATTATTTGAAACAGATTTACCCGGTTTTGCAAGATGGCAAAAAGAAGGATGGAAAGGTGTGGTAATTGAGTTTGACCAATTACACAATCATTCTGTTACAAATGATGAATTACTTTCTTTATTTAAAAATTTACTTCAGCAAAATTATCAACAAAAAAAAGGGACTTAATCTTGAACTATCCGAAAATAACAACTGATGATATAAAACAGCTTTTAAACAATACCGGTGTTCGGATCATTGACGCAAGACCAATTGACGCTTACAATGGGTGGCAGCTCAATGGAGAAGAAAGAGGCGGTCATATAAAGAGCGCAAAAACTTTACCGGCAAAATGGACAAAGTATTTGGATTGGATTGAAATAGTAGATTCAAAAAATATTTCAAAAGATGAGAAGATTATTATTTACGGTTACGATGAAAAACAAATTTTACAAGTAGCCGATGCATTTGACAGAAACGATTATAAAAATGTTTTCACTTACTTACATTTCCTTGATGAATGGGCAAAAGATGAATCGCTGCCTATGGAAAAACTACCGGGTTATAAAAATTTAGTATATGCACAATGGGTTAAAGATATAGTTGACGGAAATATTCCACCGGAACACGATGGCGGTAAAACGGTTATTTGTCACGCGCATTACAGAAACCGCGATGCATATTTAAGCGGTCATATTCCCGGAGCTATTGATATAGATACGCTTGCTTTGGAATCTCCTGAAACATGAAATAGAAGATCACCCGAAGAAATAAAAAAAACATTGGAAGAACACGGTATTACTTCCGATACAACAGTTGAAATGTACGGAAAATTTATGTATCCGGATAACGCCGATGAATTCCCCGGAAGCGCCGCCGGTGATATTGGAGCAATAAGATGTGCTGCAATTATGATGTATGCGGGAGTAAAAAATGTGAGAGTTTTGAATGGCGGTTTCCAATCTTGGGAAGATGCCGGTTATGAAATTGATTATGAAGATGTACCTAAAAATTCTGTGGCGGATTTTGGGGCATCAATTCCACAGAACCCCGAATTATTTGTTGATACCCCTGAGGCAAAAGAAATTCTTGCATCAAAGGAAGCAGAACTCGTATCGGTAAGAAGCTGGCCGGAATTTATAGGCAAGGTAAGCG
>DSBF01000565.1 GCA_011049495.1 Ignavibacteria bacterium | reverse complement strand
CTTATATAGTTAGTTATCACAGAGAATTGATTATCAATCGTTTTTTTTGAATCGAAGAGCGAACATGACGTAAATAAAGCAACCGCAATTAATATGAAGATTAAATTTCTCATCCTCTTGGGTGAAAGTCCCTATGAATTTGTTTTATATATTCACGATCTATGTGTGTATAAATTTGAGTAGTAGAAATATCCGAATGCCCAAGCATTTCTTGAACCGATCGGAGATTTGCTCCCCCTTCCAATAAATGTGTAGCGAACGAATGCCTAAATGTATGCGGATGTACCTCTTTATCAATACCAGCTTCTTTTGTGTACCTATCCACAATTTTCCAAACACCCATTCTTGAAATCTTAGAGCCTCTTGTATTCAAGTAAATATGATTTTTACTTTGTAATTTCTTTTCCAAATGCGGTCTCGATCGAATCATATATTCATTTAACCAATAAATTGCGCTGGAACCAATCGGTACAATTCTTTGTTTTGAACCTTTCCCGAAAACTCGAATAACTTCATCATCAAGAAACAGATCGGAAATTTTTAAATCGATTAATTCTGAGACTCTTAGTCCTGATGAATACAATAATTCTAAAATAGATTTATCACGCAGACCCAATTTTTCATCGACGTTTGGTTTATCTAAAATCATTTCGATTTCATTAAAAGAAAGTACGGCGGGTAATTTACGAACAATTTTTGCGGAACTAACACGATCGGTAGGGTCTTTTTCAACATAATTGTTTACCGATAAAAACGAAAAAAAACCACGTAGTGTTGATAAATACCTTGATGCAGAACTTGCTGTAAGTCCTTCACTTTTTAATTGCTGCATAAATTGACTGATAATTTTATGATCGGCTTCCGATAAATCCGTAATTTTTTTTTCTTCAAGGAAAGTAAGGAAACGAAAAAGATCCGATTTATATGATTTGACAGAATTCTCCGAAAGATTTTTTTCGAGTAAAAGTAGAGTTAAATATTCATCAATAAATTCTCGCATTTGTTATTCATTCTCTTCCATTTCATCTTGCTTAGGATATCGAATTCGTTTATGATGCTGACCAACTAAAATGGAAGCAAATGCTTCTTTTATTTTCTTAATATCTTTTAAAGTTATGGGTGCTTCGTCTAACTGACCGTCTTCAAGCCTCTGTTTAATTAAATTGTTTATGATATTTTCAATTTTTTTCGGATCGGATTCGGTCATTGACCTTATTGCCGATTCACAGGCATCAGCCAGCATCAATAAAGCTGCCTCTTTTGTATTGGGCTTGGGACCAGGATATCTAAAATCTTCTTCATTAACATTTTCTTCACCAATTTCTTTTTTAGCTTTTTCATAAAAGAATGAGACCAACATTGTACCATGGTGCATCGGAATAAAATCAATTATATCTTGCGGCAGATTGTTTTCTTTTGCAAGTTCAATACCCTTCTTCACATGATCAATTATTAGTTGTGCACTTTTCTGTGGATTTAATTTCTCATGAACATTCCTGTCATCCAATTGATTCTCCACAAAAGAAGCCGGTTCAAAAGATTTACCTATATCGTGATAATATGCCCCTACTCTTGATAAAATTGGGTTTGCGCCAATCTCAATTGCAGCGGTTTCCACAAGAGAACCGATTGTCATCGAATGAGTAAATGTTCCCGGTGCTTTTGTTGCAAGCTGTTTTAATAACGGTGAATTGAAATCGGTCAGTTCCAATAAAGTTAAGTCGGTGGTTATTTTGAATATTCTCTCAAAGAAAATTATAAGTCCGTATGTTAACACCGGACTTATTAACGCGTTTGAAGCCGCAAAACCTGAATGAATTAGAATCTGTTCAACCGGTGAGAATCTTTCTAATCCAAATGCCAATATGGAAATAACATACCCGGTCAAGATAAATAGAAATGATCTGAAGATTTGAGAGCGATTTTTGATATCACGAACAGTGTAGGCGGCTAAACCTCCTGCTACAATATTCATCACCGCAAAAGCATAATCATTTCCTCGTAAGCCACCGGCAATAAGAGCAATCATCACAGTTCCATAGAAGCCAACTCTTGAATCGAAAATAATTGTAAGCAGCATTGAACCAACAGGAACAAGAATAAGATATTCTATAGGGGCTTGTACAACAATTTGCTGAACTAAGTATGCAAATCCGCTTATTATGAGAATGATAATCGCAATTAAAAGAATCTTTACATTGTCGTGATAAATTTTCTTTCTAAACAAATAGATATAAATAGAAAACAAAAGTAGAATGATCACTATATGCAAAAACTTTCCGATGTTTTGAGTTAAGTTTCCCCAAAAACCGGTTGATTCACCTTTGGCAATTTTATAAGAATCGATTTTTAACTTTGTATCTGCTGTCACCCTATCGTGTTTTGCAACAATTCTTTCGTTTTCATTTACAATACCCACATTACGAGAAACTTTGTTTCTTGCTCTTTCAATGGCTTCTTCGGTAATAGATTGGCTGTAAATAATGTTGGGTTTTAAAAAATGATATGTATATTCTTCTACAGCGTGAGCTAATTCGTTAGTAATTGTTAAATTATTTCGAATAAACAACTGTAAAAAGTTTTTCGCAGATTCATCATCAAGATAATTTCTTTTAGGTACATCCCTTTCAAATTTACCGTCTCTTATCGTGATTGTATCTTTTTTAATTTCATTTAAAGGTTCACTTAGAAACCCTCTTCTATAAACCCGTTCAACAATTTGTTCTGTGGTTCTAAAAATTGTCTGTAACCTAATTCTGTTTTGACTAACTATTAAATTTTCTTGTCTTTTTAAATTAAGTAACCGTCTAAAACCATCATCAGAAAGAAAAGTAGGGTTATAAAATTGCGGACTTTCTTCTTTTAAAATATTTTCGAAAAGTTCTTCTAAATAAGAGCTATACGATTTGATTGAATCTAACTGCTTTGTTTCTGTAGTTTTTTCTAATATGAAAATCGGATAAACTTTATCCACTGCTTGTTGAACTTCGCGTCTATAAACTTCCGGGTCTTTCAACACTTCAAAAGTAGTTGAAGCAATCAGATCGTCTTGAATCCAAATTGAACCGACTGAGACTTCAAACTCTAAGGACTCCCCTCTAGGGAACATCATGACAATTAAAATTATAGTCGTAAGAACGATAAGAATTCTAATTCGTAAGCTGTGTCTTAGTTTAGTTTTGGTCTTTTTTTCAATCATTCTAATTTCTCTTTGCTCTTAGTACCATTTCTAAAAACTCAGCGGTACCGTCATCATGAAAGGTTTTTGATAAAATATGATCGGCTAACCTTTTAATCTCCGGTACAGCATTTCCCATTGCAATTTTAAGAGCCTTTGTTTCAAAAAGACTACGATCATTAAACCAATCGCCGATGACAGCAGTTTCAGTCATTTTTACTTTTAAATATTTCGTTAGTTTCTTCAATCCCTTACCTTTACTACCGCCGCTTTTTCTTACTTCAAGATAATAAACTCCACCGTACGAATGGGATTTATAAAATGATGTCATTAAACCAAAACTATAAGGGAATTGGAGTTTTCTGTTAACATATTTCATAGAATCTTTGTAATCGCCGGCAATAACTATTTCCAAAGTATTTGCAATATAATTTTTGTATGAATCAACTTCTTGATACTTTGCCCCATATTTATCGAGTAATGTGTGAACTCCGGAGTTTTGTTCATCAAAATAAATCGCCTGGTCATGGCAGAGAGCTACTTTTAATAAATACCTATCAGCAAGTTCTATTGCTTTAAGAACATATTTCCCCGGAAGCGGAGATTCATCTATTATCTTACCTTCGGGATGACTTTTTATCAGCGTCCCATCTAATGAGATAATAGGCGTTTTCAATTCAAGAGTTTCAGCATGATGTATAAGTGCGCTATGCTGTCTTCCCGAAGCAAAAGAGAATCTCATACCTTGCTTTTTTAATTCTTTAACATACTTAATCGTTTCTTCTCCGATTTGATCGTTTTGATTTACTAATGTCCCATCAACATCAAATACAATCAATTTTAATTTTTTTAGAAGATTTTTGTCAATCAGAATAATACCTGAAATTTAATGTATGTTACATAATCACCATATTTATGTAAACTAAAATACTGTAAATAAATGAAATAGTTAAATGAAGAATTGTCATATAAAATATGATTGAATACGAGGATTTTACAAAAAATTCTGGTTTTTCATTAGCTTTTATTTCTAATAAAAAACGACAAAAAATATCCTGTTGAAATAGTAATAGTAACTCCGATAAGTGTAAACCAAGTCCATGCGACCAAATCAAATGTAATGACCAAAATCATTCCAAGAATTCCGACGACAAACGAAATAATTGCAAATCTCTGATTTACTTTTTCGTTGATAATTCCAAGCAAAAAAGTTCCCAGTAATCCACCATAGGTAAAAGACGCAATAGATAATGCAAGTTCAACAACCGACTGAGATGTGTTCATAAAAAACATTGCAGCGCCGATCAACAAAATTGACCAAAGTATTGTCATCAATCTTGAAGAAAATAAATTCTTCTTTTCATCTGTGCCCGAGAAATACTTTGGTAATAAATCAAACACAACTGAGGATGAAAGAGAGCTGATTGATCCTGCAAGTGTTGACATTGCAGCGG